>NZ_WEKR01000067.1:0-83292 GCF_024105395.1 Paracoccus sp. 08
GGCACGCATCTGCTCATTCCCGGGAAATGCAGCAGCCGGGGCTGCGCTCAATTCCCTCATCCAGCGGCGCAGCACACTCTCGGACAGGTCGAGGTCGCGTGCGGCCTGTGACACCGCTACGCCCCGATCGGTTACCAGCCTCACGGCCTCTGTCTTGAACTCACGGCTGAACTTTCGTCTCGTCATATCCACTCTCCAGTTCCTTGGTCGCGATCTTATCTTCGTGTCCACGAAACCGGCAGCAGCTCATGACGATGAAGGTGCTGTTTGGCATGGCGCTAAGACAGACGACGGGGTTTGTCGAGAGCCTCCTAAGGTTGATCGACCTGGACTGGGCCGTGCCGAACTTCAGCACACTGAGCCGTCGCCAGAATCCCTGCTCTCAATAATCCCCTGATTGCCCCAGGAGGCACCTTACCTGTGCGAGATCACCGAATTTCCTTTGGGACCGTATGCTTGCCGTCCCACTCCGCCAGGCGCGTACCGAGGTGGATGACGTATCTGGCGACAGCACTATGGACATCGTGAGGGGCAAGGTGAGCGTCCGATGCTGCATAGATGGCCATGCCGTTCTGGTATTCTGCCTCTGACGTGATCTCGGCGGCTCCACCATAAAGGTCGAAGTAGCTCAAGACCGCATCGACCTGTGCCTCGGGCACCCCGGCTGCCAGGAACTGGTCGCGCAGTTCACGATCGATCATTGCTGGTACGGGAGGGAGCGCGCTGCACCTCCCTGCCCCAAAACATGTTGCTTTCTCATTCCCGGCATCCTCCAAGGCCGGGAGGGCAAATGGGCATTCCAACCGTGACAACGTCAACGGTCCTACGAATGTGTGATTTGGATTGACCGTTACGATGCCGCCGATCTTACTGTCGAAGACAGAGGTGAAGGAGCCATCGGCCATGAACATCGGTGATGCTGCGGCGCTCTCTGGCCTTTCTGCAAAGATGCTCCGTTACTATGAGCAGATCGGTCTGATTTTGCCTGCATCGCGGACGGCGGCAGGGTATCGTGACTACACGCCCCGTGATGTTCACATGCTGCGGTTCATTGCACGGGCTCGCGATTTGGGGTTCTCAATCGCTGACATCACCGCTCTGCTCGATCTCTGGCGCGATGAGCAACGACGCAGTGCGGATGTGAAGGCCTTGGCGCAGGCGAGGATCGAGGACATGCGCCGCAAGATCGCCCAGCTGCAGGACATGGCTGACACGCTCGAGACGCTGGTGGACAGCTGCGCCGGGGATGACCGTGCCGACTGTCCGATCCTTAAGGAACTGGAGGCGCCTGACGGGGAGCGTTCGCAACCATACCGCTCCAAGCAAAGCGGTGCTCCCTTGACCCTGCAAGGGCGATTGCCCCGGGACAATCTCAAGCAGGGCCAATCCATCGCTTGACTGAATATCTTGACCCGAAAGGGTGCAATGAATGCCGCACCATCAATAGAAAACGGGCGCCCGTGAGGCGCCCGCTGAATGTTTCTCATAGCTCATGAGGATGCCGCAGTACGAAGCCGCGGCCTACCGAGCTTACAAAATGCCGCGATCTCGCGTCGGATCGGCAATCAGGGGCGACACGGCTGCCATTCCGGCCTGCCCG
Source organism: Paracoccus sp. 08 (assembly GCF_024105395.1). Taxonomy (NCBI): domain Bacteria; kingdom Pseudomonadati; phylum Pseudomonadota; class Alphaproteobacteria; order Rhodobacterales; family Paracoccaceae; genus Paracoccus; species Paracoccus sp. 08. The sequence goes on from NZ_WEKR01000067.1 coordinate 1,601, forward strand.
GACGACGCGACACGCAGGTTGTTCTGCACGTGCTTCACCCCGGAGGCGCGCTCGGCGACATCCTCGGCATGACGCTTGGCGAACCGCTCCGGAACGGTACCGGACAACGTGACCTCGCCGTCCTGAACCATCACCTCGATGTCCGAGGCGTCCAGCTGGCCGTCATCCATCAGACGCTCGCTGACGTCTTCCTTAATGCGCTCGTCCGAACGGATGTAACCCTTCGGGCCGGTGCCGCGGTGCTTGTCCATCTCGCGACGGCGGCTGGCGTCCTCGTCGCCAAACCACGAGGCCACCTCGTCGCCTGCGCGATCCAGGAACCCGCGTTCGTCGTTGCGGTCGGCATAGCCGCGCCCGTAGGAGCGGTTGTCACGCCCGTAGCCGCTGTTCGAGCTGTAGGGATCAAAGGTGCGATCGGCCCGAAAATCTGGGCCCATGCCGCCGCGACGACCCTGGCCATCGTTCGAACGACCGTAGCTACTGCCCTGGCCATAGCCACTGTCGTAGGATGCGGAGCGATCGGAGAAATCGTGGCGATCACGGTACCGATCGCGATTGTCGCGCATCTCATCCATGTCGCGGCGACGCTCGGCCTGATCATCGCCGACCCACGATTTGACTTCGTCCGCGGCCTTGTCGGTCCAGTCGCGATCGTTCCTGTTCATGTCGCGGTTGCCGTAGCCCTGGCCAGCACGGCCCATGCGATCGCGGTCGTTATATTCGTTTGCCATAGCGTGTTCCTCCTCAAAACACGGGTGCCACGCGGCACCTCAGATGCGGGAGAAACGGCCGCTTCCGACGGGGCGTTCCGGCAAATAAATGTTATCGGCAAGAATTGGATCACCCGCCGTCTGTGACAGCTTCACTCGAAATGCTTAGTGCTAATTGACGCCGATGTGCTGTGATCCGCTGCCATCAAAGATTTTTTCGTAATTTCCAAGGACCGCGATAGATACTGTGGCCGCAGCCGCAATCGACATCATCTCGCCACCATCCTCCAAGGCCGTGAAGATGACGTCAGCCAACGCTCCCGGCATCATGATATGGGCGAGGTCGAAAACCACTGCGCAAAAGATCAGGAGGACTATAGGATAGGCAATAAACTTTAGAATGGCTCCGTCGCCATTACGCCGGCCTCTGTAAGCCCAGATGCCGAGGGACGCCAAAACTGCCGCCGCCAGCATCCATGCCAGTAGCTCTCCCAGATCCTTCTCCCTCAGACCAAAAACCACGGGGAGCTCGAACGCATATGCCAGGATTATTCCCAAGCGTTCGTGGTACTGACAGGAGTCATCGAACCAGGCAAAGGCAAAGAACGCGAACAGGAACAGCGATAAGCGGGATCGGGTTTTGTGAAAAACATAGAGAAAGGATGAGAAACAGATAAACAGCATCCCGTGATTGAGATTTTCGGAGATGGAGTTGTCACCACCAAGATTCACGAAGGAATAGATCACCCCGGCAAGCCCGTTGTCGCTGTACTCGTACAGAAAGATCATGCTGTAAGTGGTGATGTGGCTCACGATGAGGGTTATGGTGGCCGCCGCCAGCAGCATTCCAACCTTTACGGCAGATCTGTCATCGATCACCCTGAAGGGAACTGTGGGGCATTCATGAAGTCTGGTCGCAGTCTGATCGGGCAAGGGTACGATGATCTCTCTTACTTAAACGCTTGATGGGCGGCCTGTAGGTTATGCGCAGACTTGATTGCAAGGCGCGGGGTGTTTATGCGTGGAGCCTTGCCGGGTATTTCCATCCGTGTGGATCACGGACGATTGCTCAGACCGCTTTCTGGCCCCTGCCGGCATGTCCACCCAGGAACAGATCTGCCCCAGCCCGGGCACACGTCACCAGTTGCTCCCGTGTCAGCTTGGAGCCGTTCATCATGGCATGTTGCTGAACCTGCCCCATGATCATAGCGACGAGCCGACGGGCGGAATGTTCACTGTCGTGACGGTCAATCTGTCCTCGGTCGATCCAAGCGTCGAGAAGTGCCTTGAGGGGAGCGATGGTGCCGCCGGTAAGAGCGGCGTCATAGGCTGCGGCGATGGGCGGAAAGCGTATCCCCTCGGCCGTGACGGTCCACACAAGACGAACCCTTTGCTGTGCTGCCGCCCAATCGGCGAGCGCCGTCAGGGCTTTCGGCAGGACATCGGCAACATTTCCGTCTGAAAGCTTGTCGAACGGGGATTTCTGAAACGCATCGTGAAGCTCAGCTTGCATCGCCGCATGGAACATCAGCGATTTCTCGGGGAAGTAGCTGTAGAGCGTTGCCTTGGATACCCGGGCCTCTCGGGTGATGTCGTCGACGCTGGCCCCTGCATACCCGTCTCGAAGAAAGATGACCGCCGCGCTATCGCGGACTAAGTCATAGTTTCGGCCCTGCTTGAGTGCAGATGCATCATCCAGCTAACTCGTACGCGTCATGTTTTCTTGCCCCCAGGAATCATGACTACATAGAAAATCCTTCACTGGTGGAAGGCAAGTTGCCGTGCGCACAATAAATGTGTGCGCAATTTCCTCTATCAGCCGCCTGATCAATGCGCTCCGCGGGACAGCGCGACGGCGGGGATGGTCATGAAGATGATGCGCAGGTCCATCCACGGGTTCCACTTCATCACGTAGAAGCGGTCCATCTGCACGCGCTCCATGTAGGTCGTGTTGCTGCGGCCGCTGATCTGCCAGAGGCCGGACAGGCCGGGGCGGGCCGCGAGATAGTGGCGGGCCGAGCTGGCGTAATGGTCCAGCTCTTCCCGCACGACCGGACGCGGGCCGACCAGGCTCATCTCTCCGGTCAGCACGTTCAGAAGCTGGGGCAGCTCGTCCAGGCTCAGCTTGCGCAGCACGGCGCCCAAGGGGGTGACGCGCGGATCGTCGACCAGTTTGCGCTGTTCGTACCACAGGGCCGCCTTGGCGGGATGCTTGCGCAGGTACTGCTCCAGGACGGCGTCGCCGTTGACGACCATGGTGCGGAACTTCCAGCAGCGGAACTCGCGCCCGCCGAAGCCTACGCGGCGGTGCCCGTAGAGCAGCGGCCCGGAATCCGTCAGCTTGAGGACGATGACCAGCGCAAGGATCAGCGGCGCCAGCAGCAGCAGGCCCAGAACCGCCAACGTGACATCCAGCCCCCGCTTGGCCATGCCACCCACAGGGGCGGCCCTTTTTGCGCGCGGCCGATGCAGTCCTGCAAGAGAGGTGTTGGCCGCGAGGGAGGGGCGACAGTCGGAGACAAAGTCTCGTTCGGCACGGAGCATGCGCATTGGAACAACTTACCTACAAAGATACAAGGATGCTCCCGCACGACGGTGTACGGGCTCAACCCGTAGACCAGATCGATAAAATTTTAACAAACTGCATTTTTCGTCAGGGTCTTGAGCATCTTGGGCGCCATGAGGTGTCAAATTCGGTAAGGCTGCGCGCCTTCAGGCGTCACTCGGCCAAGTGAAATTGGTATCCTTCAGACCTGCATCAGCAAAAGTGGACCAAACAACAACTGGTCCGGAGAGTTCAGCTCTCATAGTTATGGTTCCCGCGAGGGAGATGGCAGTCACCCATCGACAACGAAGACCATATCTTCACGATTTGCCCGTACCCTGGCGTCTGATTGTAAGACGAGGAGATCACGATGGAGCAGACGCAGGCTCGAAGTGGGTCGGACAAGGAAAGCTCGGTTCCCCGTCTGGCGAACTGGGCCGTAATCGGCATCTTCCTGATCCTGGCATTCGCAGCGATCGCCGAAGGGCGTGACTTCCTGATGCCTGCCACGATGGCCGTCTTGCTCTTCTTCGTCTTCACACCGTTGCGTCGACTTGCGGAACGACGTGGTCTGCCCAATCCCCTGACCGCCGCGGCAATCACCCTTTCGATCCTGCTCTCCGTTGGCGTGATCGCCTACGCAGCCAGCGGACCGCTCAGCCAGGCGATGAGCCGAATGCCGGTGATCTCCTACCAGCTCAACCAGAAGTTCGACAGTCTCAGTGAAGGCCTGTCGGGACTACGTGAGGCGGCACGGCGTATCGATGATGCGCAGACGGTTGAGCCGGAACCAGGCGAGACACCTGCGATCCGTGTCGAACAGGAAGGGGAGACGACTTTAGGAACGGTCATGAAGATGGCGCCTCTGCTCCTGGGCCAAGTCCTCTTCACGCTGATCCTTCTGTTCTTCATGATCGCGTCAGGCGACATGCTGCATCTCAAGATCGTCCAGAGTTTCGACCGGATGCGCGAGAAGCGTGGCGCTTACCTGGCATTGCGCAAGATCGAGGACTCGCTCGGCAACTACCTCGGCGCCATCACTGTGATCAATGCCGGGCTGGGTCTGGCCGTAGGCCTCGCCATGTGGGCCTGGGGCATGCCGGGAGCGATCCTCTTCGGGGTCGGTGCCTTCATCCTCAATTACATCCCGTATCTCGGCGCGATCGTCGGCGTGGCCATCTCCGGGTTGGTCGCTCTTCTCGTCATGCCGGGACTATTCTGGCCGGCGATGGTCGCGGGTTCGTACCTGACCCTCACCTCGCTGGAAGGCCAGATCATCACCCCCTACTTCGTGTCCCGCCGCCTGCAGATGAACACCGTTGTCGTGTTCCTCGCCGTGGCGCTCTGGGCATGGCTCTGGTCGGTGATCGGGATGATCATCGCCGTGCCGGTCCTTGTCGTCATGCGTGTTCTGGCAGAGCACGTGCCGGGATGGGAGAAGTTTGGAAACTTTCTGGCCGGTGATGCGCCACCTGTCCTGGACGAGGATGAGGCGGAGGCTGAGAGCCTCGTCGAGGCAGGCGCGGGAGCCGAAGATGAGCCGGCGGCCAGGGTCGCAACGGAGGACCTTGTTGCAGCGGAGACCGGTGACGCTCACTGACCGCAGCCTTCATGGCGAGGGACTGTTTTGGCAGCCTGGCCCTTTGAGGACAGATCACAACCTGCAGAGCGGCGCTCCATACATTCGATGTAAATGAACCGATTAGTATTGAATATTCAAAATGGTGAGTTACATTAGGATCACTACCGCATAGGTTGTTTAGCTCAGTGCTTTAGGCTTCCACGAGGAGGGTCCTAGCTATGACGATCATCGGCAAGGATTTTGCGACGTTTCTGACAGCCGTTGAAGCGGCGGGACATGCCGCCAGTCCCGGCGACATTCTCTGCGACTCGCTCAGACGCGCGCAGCTGGTCTGTCTTGTTGCAAAGGCCTCGACGGCGGCCGTCGTGCTGACGCGAGCCGCTTCACGCTGAGACCGTCCGTTTCTTGCGCTGACGTAGCGCACAGAAGGATGTGCTGCCGAAAGTCTTGCTGTTTCCTCCCTGACAGCAGCCGTTCGTGAATCAAAGCATCTGCACAGGGCAAAGCGGCCCTTACTCTTCCTTGGCTTCTGACAGAAGCATTTGCAATCCGGGCAAGACAGCACATTCGACCGACGGTTTCTTTCATGCCAAAATTACGGACCAGCAGGCGTTAGAGCAGAGCTTCACTCACCGCCGGGTTTCCGGAGCGGACTTCACTGTCTCGAGCTGTTCTTCCGGGGTTGCCGGTCTCCCCAACCGAACAAGTTCCTCACGAAGCTCATCCGCCTGGCTGTCCGTCATCTGGCAGGCGGACATGATCTGATCAGAAACGGCCCATACCGACGTCTGCAGCGCTTGTCCGGCAGGTGTCAGCTCCACCAGAACGCGACGTTCATCCTGCATGTCGCGCTTTCTCGCAATCAGCCCGGATTGCTCCATGCGCTTGAGGATTGGCGTAATGGTGCCGGTATCCAATCCAAGTCTGATGCCAACCTTGCCCACCAATTGAGGCGACGTATCGAGTAGCTCGAGGACGACCAGATACTGGGGGAAGGTCAGACCAAGCGGCTCGAGAAACGGCCTGTGCATCCGCATGATCCGGTTCGCTGCCCCGTAGAGTGCAAACGACAGTTGCTTGTCGACCTGGCGGCGGGTTTCGCTTTCTCGGCTCATACGATCCATCTCTTATAACCGTGGCAGAATACTGTCGAACGATCTTTCCATGCCTGCCTTACGCTGAGCAAGTATCGCCTGACTCACCTCGATCCTTGAGAGTGTTGCTGAGCTTCCCATCAGAAGTTTGTCCCCTCATAGACGATGTCAGACAAACAAGATCAATCTAAGGATGCATATTAACCATAATATCACGCCATGCGGGAACTGATTGCAACGAGAGCATGTTTGGCAGCCATCACAGGGCAGCATGCCCGAGAGACAGGAGATTACCATGAAAGCGTATCTTGTTCCGACCTTCGTTGCGGCCCTGACGGTTGCGGGGGCCGCCTCGGCGCAGACGATGGCCACCGTTGCCACGGATTTGAACGTCCGGTCCGGCCCGGGCGTCCAGCATGGCGTGATCGGCGCCATCGGCGCGGGGGACGAGGTGTCGGTCCTGGGCTGCATCGACAGCGCGAACTGGTGCCAGGTCAGCGGCGACGGTCTGGAAGGCTGGGCCTATGGCGACTATCTGAACGTCAAGGCGGGCGACGAGGTCGTGTCGCTTTATCCAAACCGCGAGACGGTCGGTGTGACCATCATTGAGGCCCCCGTCGAGGACCCGACCACCGGGCAGGACGCCGCCGTGGGCGGTCTGGGCGGCGCGGCGATGGGTGCGCTGATCGGCGGCCCGGTCGGGGCGGTGGCCGGTCTTGCCATCGGCGGCGCGACCGGAGCTGCCGCAGCCGAGGAGCCCACGACCGAAGTGACCACCTATGTCACGTCGAACACGGTGGATCCCGTCTATCTGGACGGAGAGGTCGTGATCGGCGCGGGCGTTCCGGAAAACGTGACGATCTACGAGATCCCGGATCAGCCGGATTATCGCTATGCGCAGATCAACGGGCAGACGGTGCTGGTGAACCCCAACGATCGCCAGATCACCTATATCTATCGCTAAAGCGCACCCTGACTCCACTACCGTATAGATACCTAGTAACCCGTAATCTTTTATCTCATGTATTAGAGTGTACCTGCAGTGTCATTTTGGCATTGCAGGTATTTTTGTTTTTATTTGATGCGAGCGTAGATAATGACGGGTCAATCGCGCCGCTATTGACCCTGAAGGAATTTCAGTCGCGAAGAACTGCCCATCGTTCAGCGGAATTGCACTCTTTTTTCCTCTTCACAGCGTTTTTTGAGGACACCACGACCGCAAGTGATTACCGCCTCTGGACGACGGAAAGACGACGAGGCGAACAATGATAGATCCAGGTCTTCGGACCCGGTTTCTTGCGGCTGGTACGCCAAAACATCAGATCGAGGCAGCTCTTGGTTACTTTGAGCAAACGGGTACCGCGCCAGCGATTACATCGCCGAGTGAATATGCTGCTGCACGGGAAACGTATGCACGAATGGACGCATGCTTGCCGCCGGAAGAGCTGTTCAGCCGCGTGGCGCGCTATATCCTAAGCCTTCGTGTGCAGTTGTCCGAGTGGGAAAGACGGGGCGCATGACCAGAGCTTGGAATTGTGGATGAATCCTTTGAATCTTGATCGGACCGTCAATGAGGCTGGATACAGTCGACCAACACGTCCGGTCATAGCGGGTTCTGGATCATGCCACTCGTGGCCGTATGAAGCGCCACATTGTTCTTCTTGTGGCGAATGGCCAGATTGCGCCCCATACGCCCATTTGCGAAAGTCCGGGCCGGTGAAAAAACAATCGTCTCCAATTGCGGCATCAATTCGAGGAGCTCTCGACGACCCTCATCCCCGATGCTTTTGAGAGATTGAGCGCCGACATAAAGGCTTTCCGTCAGCGCCCCTGCCGAGGTGATCACCTGATGATCTGGAAGCATGATATGCCAGTACTCCACGTCCTTTCCGTCTTCCAGAACATGGATCCCGCCAGTTCCGACTAGATGCTTCGCTGCTACGAGGACCTCGTCACGATCAAACATGCGCGAGATGATGCGGGATCTGACCAGCACTCTATGCTGCGGGGAAACGATAAGAATATCTGTTGGCAGGCCACCACCCAAAGCGCCCCTCGGAATGCAGATGGGGCGCAGACGAGGGAAGTTTCGCAGATCCGAACTCGACAGATTGCGATGACCGATCCAGACAATTGGTTGCGGACCAGCGTCGAGGGTGGAGACCAAGTCTCCTGTCGCCAGCAACTCGACAGAAATTTCTCCGGACGGTGTCAGGATTGGCGTTCCACGGGTGAAACAGGGAACTCCAGTGTTCTCCGCCGTGAAGTCCTCGGCGGTGACATTCTGAAACTCGATGCCTCCATTTCCGTCGACGAGAAGTGAGTCCCTGCCCTCATAGGAGATGGAGCGGCCGCGTTCATCTGTTGCATTGGACTGATTGAGGATGCCGTCATCGTTAAAGTCGGCCCTCAGATCTGATATCTTTCCGTAGTACCTGCTCAGATCAATGAAGTCATTGTTGCTGGCATCCCCGTCATCAAGCGAGCCGGTATTACCAGCGTTGAAATCCGTGATCGTGTCCACGCTGCCGTCGGCCGTGTAGATGAACGTGTCGTTTCCCCTGCCGCCCGTGAGAGTGTCCGCACCGCCGCCACCGATCAATGTGTCGTTGCCATCATCTCCGATCAGCGTGTCGCTTCCGGAACCACCATTGATGATATCGGCGTCTCCCCCCCCATGCAGCTCATCACGACCCGCGCCACCCAGGATGGTATCATTTCCGGCACCGCCATAAACGGTATCGGCGCCATCCATGTCGCTGAACTGCCCTGCGGCTCCAGCGTCTATGTAATCGTTTCCGTCTCCGCCATGAATGAGGTCATTGCCCAGCCAGCCCATGATCGTGTCGTTGCCAGCGCTGCCGGAGAGAAGGTCGTCCCCCTCCCCGCCATCGACCGTGTCATCGCCATCGCCTCCGTCGATGGTGTCGTTTCCCAACCAGCCTATAAGCTTGTCATTTCCACCGTCGCCATTGATGCTGTCGTGGCCTGTATCGCCGTCAAGCGTATCGTTGCCTTCACCGCCGACGAGACTGTCAGCCCCGGCACCGCCAAGGACGCTATCGTCGCCCGCTCCTCCATTCAGACTGTCGGCTCCGTCCCCGCCCAAGAGGCGGTCGTTGCCATTACCGCCCAGGATCGTGTCATTCCCGGCGCCACCCCTGAGAGTGTCATGTCCATCGCCGCCAGAAAGATGGTCGTTGCCTGCGCCGCCGTCCAGGCTGTCATTACCGGTGCCGCCGAAAAGGGTATCATTTCCTTCCGTTGTGACAGAATTGTTGCCACTGAGGCTGATCTTTACATCGCTGCCCGACGGATCGAAATCCAAGGTCCGCGTCTGAAGGGAGCGGATGTTCACGTCCCCTACGCTGTCATCCAGCGCCGCAAAGTAGCGCGTCGGGCCCGTCCCGGAGAGTGGAACCGCCCGGATGAAGGCGATCTTTGACGTACCGTCGCTGCCGACGACATTCGTCGTGGTCCCGGTACCCGAGGTCAGCGTGATTGGTTGGCTCGTGCCATCGGGCGTCACAAGAAAAATCTTGTACTGAACACCCTTGATCGTGAGGATGCCCCCGTCGGCATCGGTGTTGTTCAGTTCCACAACTGCCGTTGCCGTGTTGTCGTCATCGCCGGTATAAGTCGCACCGTCCACGACGCCGATAATGGTTCCGTTAGTGGTGGTGTACGTCGTGTTGCTGGCAATGCCGGACAACTCGATCAGGTCGTTGATATAGGGCATCGGCGACTCGCTTTGTTCGCGGTGATGAGTACCGCTTTTAAGCGAGGATAATTACCGGCCACTGAAGTTCAGAGTGCTTCTTTAGCGTAAATTTAATAAAAACGATTTATTCTTTATAGCTTTCGAAAAAATATGAGCAGGCAGTAGATATATCGTTATGCCTTCTCTGTTACGGCAGATCCAATTGATAATTTAAGATAAGAATTTCTCCATCTGAGCAATTTAGATCTCTACATAGGGGAAAATTAGATAAGGTATTGGAATTATCTAATGCGTACATTTTTAGTTTTTGCAGAACTGAAGTTATGGAACTGACTGGCACGGTGCATGTTGTGGTGAAGTCTACCTCAGGTTGTAATTTTGGGAACCATCATGCGCCGGATTTTCCACACCTCGACAGCCATCGCGTCATGTCTTTCACTTCTCTCACCGCAGATGGCTGCAGCTCAAGCTGCAGCTGATGGCAATTCGCAGGTCGTGCCTCCTGCAGAAGAGATCGTGCCCAAGGCCGATGCGGCCGCACCGAATTCGCAGGAAGCCTCTCCCGCCGGCGGTGATGCGACTGTCGCTGCCGAGACCGATGCTGATGCAGCGGCCTCACCCGTCGAGGCCGAGATGACCACGCCAGAGGGTGGCGCGGGGCCTGCCTCTGAAGCGGCGTCCGATGTGACTGCAGAACCCGACGCCACCGAAAATGACGCAGCCCTGGACGAAGCGATGGCGGCGGAGCAGGAGGAAGCTGAGACCGAGGCAAGTGAGGCGACCGGGACAACGATGGAAGCCGCGCCTGTCGAAAGCGCTGGCGCCGCTGAGGTGAGTTCTGATGCAGAGGCCTCATCTGCCCAAACCGACGTGACGACGCCAGAGGTGGACGCATTCCCTGAGGCAGATGCTGAAGCAACGCCCGACACCAACACCACCGACCCTGAGGCGGCGCTGGATGACGCGATGGCGGCAGAGCAGGAGCGTGCGGAGACGGAAGCGACTGGCGCGGCACCTGAGGCGGAAACGACCCCGCCCGGTGCAGATGACCTTACGGATGGGCTTGAGCTTTCCGAAAGCAGCACCGTCCCGGCAAACCCGCCAGCGCCCTTAAATCCCGGAACGGAGGATCCGTCGACAGCCGGCGCCGACGGACAGAACGACGCCCAAACTGACGCGAACGCTTCCGGCACTGACATTCCAACGACGACTGCTGACGCTCCTACGGCGTCCGAGACAAGCGCGCAAACTGCTGACGCACCAACCGCCGCCGCGCTGGATGACTCGGCTACTGCCGAGGTGACTGAAGAAGAAGTAACCGAGGAAAACAGCCGTTCCTCAAGCGAAGATTTTGCGACCACCCTGCAGCAAGCCACCTCGGCTGATGGCAATCAGCAGCAGTCTAGCGACAGCGATGATGATAATGATCTGGCGAAGGCCATCCTGCTGGGTCTGGGCGGAGTGGCTGTCGGCGCGATGCTCAACAACAATCGCCAGGTCGCGCTGTCGACGCCCGACCGCATCGTCGTAACCCGTTCCGATGGCACCCAGCAGGTGATCAGGGATGACGTCGCTCTCCTTCGCCAGCCCGGGTCGACTGTCGCGACAGAAAACTTCGATGATGGATCCTCGCGCACCACCGTGACGCGGTCGGATGGCAGCCGTATTGTCACGATCCGTGACGCCGATCTGCGGATCCTGCGCCGAACGCTCATCTCAGCTGATGGAGAACAGACAATGCTGCTTGACGACACATCGGTCGTGGAGCCCGTTAATGTCGCAAGTCTGCCCGCTCCGGCGCCTACGCTCGACGGGTCGGCAGCTGATCTGGACGAAGCCGCGCTCCGGGAAGCCCTGATGGCCCGGTTGGCCGTTGATCGACGGTTCAGCCTGTCGCAGGTCCGTGACATTCCTGAGGTTCGTTCGCTGGTCACCTCCGTTGACGTCAACGCCATCACATTCCAGACGGACTCAGCCGCCATTGACGCTGACCAAGCCAAGAAACTGACTGCTCTGGGGAATGTCATCAGTGAAGCGATCGCAGGCAATCCGAATGAAATCTTCCTTGTTGAAGGGCATACGGACACCGTGGGCGATCCTGCGGCAAACCTCGCCCTGTCTGACCGTCGCGCGGAGTCGGTGGCGCTTGCCTTGAGCGAATATTTTCAGGTTCCGCCGGAGAACATGGTCATCCAGGGTTACGGTGAACAGTTCCCACGGATCCAGCAGGAGGGCGACATCCGCGAGAACCGTCGTGCATCTGTCCGGCGCATCACCGACCTGCTTCAGACAGCAGCCAACTGAGTGATCTGAATACTGTCACCATCTGGCGGTCCCGATACGGGACCGCCTTTGTTGGAGCGGTACAACAGGTCCCTGCCTTGGTGTCTAGGAATATTCGATCCGCAGCTTTCAGTAACTCCCAGCATAGAAACACTTGCATGGACATATTCTCTGTCATTCGGCCAAGTGTCAGTTTACCTCGTACTCTTGCGAGGGCTCTGGTGCTATTGGCCACCCTTATCTGCACAGCCTGTGATATGACAGGGAACGCAACTCGCGTTTCCAGTACGAACATTGGCCAATCGATCGATCCGAGCGAGCCGCTAAGGGTTGCCCTGCTGGTGCCCGGCGGCAGCGGATCTCAAGATCTGGAGTGGCTAGCCCGAAGCTTGAGAAACGCTGCTCGGATGGCCGCAGCTGATGCTGAGGGTGTCAGCTTTGACCTTCGTTTCTATGACACGGGCGGATCCCCACAAACGGCAGTTGTTCAAGCCAATGCGGCTGTCGATGCGGGCGCCCAGATAATCTTAGGACCGCTCTTTGCAGAAAGTGCGAATGCCGTCGGTCATGCAATGATGCCACGCAACGTCAACGTGCTGACATTTTCGAACAATACGCAGATTGCCGGCGGAAACGTTTTCATCCTGGGTAACAGCTTTGACAATATCGCGGACCGTCTGGTGTCCTATGGCACTCGACAGGGTAAGCATAACATCCTCATCGTCGCCGAGAATGATGTGGCGGGACAGCTTGGCGGTCGGGCAATCGAGAACGCCATCACGCGGAACGGTGCTCATCTAACCGGTCGTGTCGATCATCCGATCTCCATCAGTGGCATCAACGCCGCGGCACCAATGATTGTTCAGGCGACAGGATCTGGTCATGCAGATGTCGTCTTTCTGACTGCAAACAATCAGGCCGTATTGCCCTATCTTACCGATACCCTCGCGAGGGATGGCATTCGCTCGCCTGACATACAGGTCATGGGTCTGACCCGTTGGGATCAGCCACACGATCGTTTGCGCATGCCACAGCTTGCTGAAGGTTGGTTCGCCATTCCTGACCCAAAGCTTTTTCGCCAGTTCGAGGCGCACTATGCCCGGCTCCATAATGAACCCCCTCATCAGCTTGCGTCTTTAGCGTATGATGGATTGACTGCACTCGCTTCTCTTGCTGGTGAGGGGAGGGACGACGCAATGACGACGGGCGGTTTGACGCGGCAGGCAGGCTTTTCGGGGATTGGCGGAGCTTTCCGGCTCAAAGGGGACGGCACCATTCAAAGAGGCTTGGCTGTTGCGACAATCCGTAACGGTCAGTTGGTGATCCTTGATGCCGCGCCCCGCAGCATGCGCGGTTTCGGATCCTGATGCCAGTGACGTTTGAAAGCCGGCATCCACTCGCAGAGTATGTTATACGAAACCCCCGCAGTTCCACGCTGCGGGGGCCTCCTCATTGTAGAGCGTGTTTCCTAGCGATATCAGCCGTTGCTGTCTGATCCCCCATCGGCATCGCCTCCCTCGGAGCCACCGTCCGAGCCGCTGTCTGAATCGCTGCCGTCCGAGCCACCATCCGCCTCGCCACCGTCGGATCCATCCGAGCCGGTGTCAGCCCCGCCATCGGCCGCATCATCACCGGCGCTACCTTCACTCGCGCCGTCATCGCCACCCGGGCTATCCGGTGTATCGCTACTACCTTCTCCATCCGATGCTCCGGCCTCTGCCTGGCCGGCATCGTCACCTCCAGACGATCCTTCGGGGTCCGCGCGGGTTTCGACCCCATTAACAGAAACAAGACGACCGTTGGCCGTGCTGTAGACCAGTTCGGTCGGAACGCCGGCGCGCTGCGCGGTGACCGTCAGGATCGGGCCCTCACGCTGGATGAAGATATCGGAATACCCCTGATCTGACAGGGTTTCTGCGATCGCCTCATAGTTCTCGATACTTTCCAGACGTGGGTAGTCCCCCTCGGTGACGAAACCGCCGGAAGGCTCCTCCTCCAGCGCGTTGTCTGGAACAATCACCGTGGAACCCTGAGGGGTCTCGATCTGGGTCGTCTGCCCAATGGCCGCCGTTGCCATAAGGCTGGTGGCAGCGATCTGACTGCCCACCAATAGAGCCTTGAACGGAGTCTTCAACATCATGCGTCTCCCATTGACTGCCTGGAGCACCAACGCACGCCTACGGCAGCGAGGTTCCGCATCATTCAACTTATACGAGAATTAGATTGGCCTGAAATATGGAAGGATTTTCGACGAAGAATGCGCTATCTCACGCCCCGTCACCGACATATGATCGCAACTGCAAGTTGCTTAATATAACCTCAGGTAGCGCATGGTGCTTGGCAAATCCATTTTTCGGCTGGAAAACCAAAGCCGAAATATCATGTCGCCCGATAGTCAGTGAATTGTCGAACAGGAGGTGTCTGCCATGACCAGGTTCTTCGTTAATACCGCTATTGCGTTCGCTTTGTCGTCGACAGCTTCATTGGCTACCCCGCTCTATGGAGATGGCCACAGTGCGCACTCCGGGGGCGCGCCAAGCGAACATATCTGGCTGGCTCAAGGTAACAGCGGCAAGAACAAGGACAAGCCGCCCAAAAGGGGTCGGGGCAATGCCGGCAACGATAATCCCGGCAATGGGAACGCCCACAGGGGCAATAGAAATGATCTCGCTGCCAGAGGAAACAGAAGCGCCGAGCATGCCCGTGGACAAAACGACAATGGCGCCCGAGGCGCGCAACGCTTCACGACGGCAGAGCGCGCAGAGGTTTTGGATGGCCTCTTATCGACGGCAGCGCCCACAGATCGTGACATGAGGCGCGTGCTGGCCGCGACCGCGCTGGCTTTTTTGACTCCCCAGCTGCTTGTCGCGGATATTCCCGACGACGAGTTGATCACCTATCTCAATTGTCCGCCCGGCCTTGCCAAGAAGGATCCCCCCTGCGTTCCACCAGGCTTGGCGAAAAATGGTGTCACCTATGATGAATGGGCGTCCTATGATCGGGATAGGTACGACACGATCTGGGTCGAACGCCGCGACGAATGGCTCAGCTCCCAAGCTCTGGTCGATCCGGATCCAGAGTCGATGCTGTTGCAGTCGGATCAGATCGCAACGCTTTTCGATCTTGATCCTGCACCAGAAGGCCAGCGGTATGCGTTGATCGACGGATTGCCTGTTCTGCTTGACAATGAGGATTACAGGTCCTTGCTTCTGGTCAATCAGATGGCAGAGGTTCCAGATCTCACTTCCGGAACGCCAATCGCCCCGACCGCTGCTTTGACACAGGATGAATTGATCAGCCTTTATCGCCTGCCACGATTGGGAAACGATGAGAACTATGCTGTCGTGAACGGGCAACTCGTTAGGCTGAATGATCCCAATTACGAGCTTCTTCAGATGATCCGTATTGCGCGAGGGGTTCTGTAAGCCCCCGAAACAATATCCCGGCACTCAAGACGTGCCGGGTCTTCTACGTTGACAGATGCAGCGATTACTCTGTTGGCTGCACCAACTTTGTCGTGACGAACAGTTTGTCGCTGGATGCCCGCAGTCCTCAGACACGGCCTGCCTACTGCTCAGTCCCGACCGCCACCGTTCCCGTTGCCGCCGCCGTTCCCRTTGCCGCCGCCGTTCCCRTTGCCGCCRCCGTTCCCRTTGCCGTTCCCCTTCCCGCTGCCGCCACCGTTTCCGCTGCCGCCGCTGTTCCCGTTGCCGCCGCTGTTCCCGTTGCCGCCGCCGTTCCCGCTGCCGCCACCGTTTCCGCTGCCGCCGCTGTTCCCGTTGCCGCCGCTGTTCCCGTTGCCGCCGCCGTTCCCGCTGCCGCCACCGTTCCCGCTGCCGCCACCGTTCCCGCTGCCGCCACCGTTCCCGCTGCCGCCGCTGTTCCCGCTGCCGCCACCGTTCCCGCTGCCGCCACCGTTCCCGCTGCCGCCGCTGTTCCCGCTGCCGCCACCGTTTCCATTGCCGCCACTGTTCCCGTTGCCGCCGCTGTTCTGGTCGCCGCTTCCGTCGCCATTGCCGCTAGAACCACTGCCACCGGGGCTGCTTCCATTGCTGCTGGAGCCGGCTCCAGCAGATCCGGTTCTGCCAGATCCCGCATCGCCACTGCTTGCGCTGAAATTGCTATTCCTGGCTGCGACCGTATCATCGGGGCTCTTATTGCGGCCGAGGATACCATGAAGACTGAATGGCCGCAGCCAAGGATTGTCGCCCCGTCCGCCAGAATCCCGATCATCGCCACGATCGTCGGCTACCGGTGCCGGGCTGCCATCGCCACTTGATGCAGTCAGCGCCTGATAGGGCTCCGTCATCTGTCCGCGGGCAATCACGGGGTTGGTGATCGGAGGGGCACCGGGGCCACCCAACCACAGCTCCAGATAGCCGTCCTCGGGTGAGGGCGTAAAGCTCACGAAATCCCGTACATCCGCATTCAACGCTGCCGCAAGGTCCTGGGCTGCTGCGCGATCCTGAAGATGAAAATACCGGACATGCGTTTTGCCCACCGTGATGGGCGTCACGGCTTCCTCGGGTGTCCAGCCTTCGGCCGTTAGCCATTCGATGGTCTGGTCACGCTGATCTGTGGCACTTCGCTCGGGAACATAGACAGCAAGCCGCAACTGAGATGTCTCCGACCGCGCCATTGCCTCCTGAGGAATAGCCTCATCTCCCTGATTAGGGGGGCGGGTATTTCGCATCCCCGGCGTCGTGTAGACCGTTGGCTCGCCGGAAATCCTTTCCAACGCATTCGTCTCAGGCCCGGAAGCGGACGTCGCTTCGGGCTGCATGGACGCGATGCCGGCCTGCGTGTCGGCCGATCCCGACAGTGCGGGTGTAGACGCAGTCTCAGACTTCAGTCCTGGGAGCGGCGGCAGGTGCCGCCAGATTTCCTGTGCCGTTGTCGGACCGTTGCCGCTTTCCTGCGCAACCACTTGCGTCGCCATCAGGCACACGAAAACGGACAGTACTCCGAAGGGGACCTTCATATGCTTGTGTCGGTGCATCACGGCGTCGGCCTCCGCTTTCGATGCGCGATACCCGGTGAGACCCAGCCATCTGCATGAGGTACAGGGCTTCAGTCCATAGCCTGTCCCCTCCATGTGTCACGTCAAGTTTAAGTGACTCCACCCAAGGGTGAAATTCTGCAGCCTCATACTTTATCAGCTGATTACGCATCGGCTATCCATGCCATCAAGCCGTACCGATCCAAACTTGGCTGTGAGGCACTGACCGAACTGCAGTTGAGATGACTTTCACAAGCCTGTGCTGGAACTGATGCCCGCCGGATCTTGGAGACGGTCCCAAATCACCCAGCAAGCTTATATAGCTGGTCCAACTGGCGGATGAGATTCTCGTATAGCGCTCGATACTTTGTATTGTGTTTGTATGTGAGGTGCTCCCCCTTCTTTGGACAGGATCTGGCGCTTTTTAAGCTCTGAGTTGCTCCTGTTGATCGAGTTGTGTGACTTCGATTTGCAGTGAGTAGACCACTGCCGGCGGTCGGCCGCCAAGGGCCTTGTGCGGCCGACGGTGGTTGTAGAATTCCATCCACTTGCGGACACCGGCGCGTGCCTGCGATCCGGTCTCCCACGCATGCAGGTAGACGCACTCGTATTTCAGGGTGCGCCACCAGCGCTCGATGAAGATGTTGTCTAGGTAGCGGCCTTTGCCATCCATCGAGATGCGGACGCCCGAGCGACGCAGGCGGTCTGT
Organism: Paracoccus sp. 08; assembly: GCF_024105395.1. Classification (NCBI taxonomy): domain Bacteria; kingdom Pseudomonadati; phylum Pseudomonadota; class Alphaproteobacteria; order Rhodobacterales; family Paracoccaceae; genus Paracoccus; species Paracoccus sp. 08. Next base: position 19,244 of record NZ_WEKR01000067.1, read on the forward strand.
CCAGGCAAACGATGTGAATTGGGACCCTTGATCGCTGTTCATGATGTCCGGCGGTCCGAACCGATAGATGGCCTCGTTCAGCGCCTCGACGCAGAAGTCGGCGTCCAGTGTATTGGAGATCCGCCACGCCAGGACCATGCGGGTGTGCCAGTCCATGATCGCCACCAGATAGAGAAAGCCGCGACGCATTGGCAGATAGGTGATGTCCACGCACCAGACCTGGTTTGGCCGTTCCACCCGCAACCCGCGTAGAAGGTAGGGATAGATCTTGTGGCCTTTTGCTGGCCTGCTGGTGTTGGGCTTCTGATAGATCGGCATCAGCCCCATCAGGCGCATAAGCCGACGTATGCGCTTTTCGTTCACCTTGTGGCCCTCGTTGCGCAGGTGCCAAGTCATCTGACGGACGCCAAAGAAAGGCGTGTCGAGGAACTGCACGTCGATCAGCCGCATCAGCGCGAGGTTTTGGTCCGTTTCACCCTGCAGCGTATAGTAAAACGACGACCGAGGGATCGACAGCAGAGCGCACTGCTGGCCGATCGACAGGTCTGGATGGTCGCGTTCGACCATGCCGCGTCTCACTTCCCGCCCCAAGGCTTCAGCTTTCTTTCCAAAAAAGAGTTGGCCACTGCCAGCTCTCCGATCTTGGCATGCAGATCCCTGACCTGATCCTCATCGAACACCGGCGCCTTGCGACCACCGCGTTCAAAGACACCGGACGCGCCATCGAGCAGCGCGCGTTTCCATTGATTGATCATCGTCGGATGCACGCCGAACCGGCTCGCCAACTCCGACACGGTCTCCTCGCCTTTCAGCGCCTCAAGTGCCACCTTCGCCTTGAACTCAGGGGCGTGCTGCTTTCGTTTCGACATCGTCGATCTCCCTCGTGATGAAGATCAACAGACAGCAAAAACAGAGCTTACGTCAGTGTCCAGTTTTTGGGGGGCACCTCAGCAGGCGATGGAGGGCCCGATCCACGACGACGCGCAACCTGCGGGACTTGCGCATTGGGATCACCGGGACGACGTTGCGCGCCTCCATCGTTTTGCGAACCTTGTCGGAGTCATAGCCTCGATCTGCGATCAGCACAGCCGGCGCGGGCAGATTATCGTCCATGACCAAGTCAAAGCCTCGATAATCCGATGTTTGACCCGGTGTGATGTCCGACCTCATGGGCAGGCCTGTGCCATTGACGCGGAGATGGATCTTGGTCGTAAAGCCACCTCTTGAGCGGCCAAGACCCTGTCTCCTTCGCCATGGGCTTGAACCAGTGGCGCCTCATGGCTCAGCCCCCTTTTGCGCCCGCTGCCTGATGATGGGCGCGGACCACTGTGCTGTCGATCATCTGAAGTGCATCCGGCACGATCCGACTTTCGCACAAGACCTCCAGGATCTGCTCCCACAAACCCGCCAGGGTCCAGCGTCGGAACTGGCGGTAGACGCTGGACCACTTCCCGAACTCTGCCGGCAAGTCACGCCAGGGCGAGCCTGTCCGCGTTCGGCATGGCCTTGAACCAGTGGCGGCTCATGCCTCACTCCAGAAAATCCCATCAAGAACGAGCCGAATGGTCGGTAGGTTTGCGCCCGTTCGGCGCTCGGACGGCCAGAATGAAGCGCTAGTGAAAAGCCCACTCTTCGTCCGACATCAAATCTCGTGCCAAGCTGGTCTCCATCACGGATACCAGCTTGAATCACGATCAGCGCGCCCTGTGAATCCCTTTTGTCAACACGGCCTAGTGAAACAGACTGCACGCTACGTTAAGAGACCGAGCAACAGGCTTTTTATAAAAAACAGCGCCGGGAAACCGGGGTCATGAATGATCGCCTGCTCCTTGGTCTCGCGCCATCGGGGCAGCGATCAAGCGAAGGCGTCACGATCATCTTGAAGTTCCAGTATAAAATCTGGCAGCGAACGCTCTGGTCTTCGGTCGCTGATGACGAGACACGAACCCTCCCATATATCAACGATCGTAGTCATCACCATGAGATGCAGTTGGTTTTGGGAGAACCATTGGTACCACGGCGAGAATGACCAGGACAATGATTGCTGACAGAACGGCAGTCGCTTCCAGCCCAAGACCCGCCATGACTCCTATACCCGCCGTTGCCCAGATGTTTGCCGCTGTCGTCAGCCCCTCGATCTGATGCCTTGTCGAGCGTACCATAATCGCCCCTGCCCCTATGAAACCAATGCCCTGCACAATGCCCTGCAGGACGCGCGACATGTCCCCGATTTCCATTCCGCTCTGCAAAGGTCCCAGGACAAACAGCGCTGCGCCCACCGCAACCAGCATATGAGTGCGGACACCCGCGCTACGACCCTTCAGCTCTCGTTCATACCCGAGAACTCCGCCCAGGATGGCTGCAAGGACCAGGCGCACCGTGATCCGCGTCAACGTTGATAGATCCGGTACGTCTGAAAATTCACTGCGAATGGTAAGCCATATCTCTTCGCCCATCGCCGTCCCTTCCCAGACTGATACGTTCATGACACTTGCGTAACAACCAAGCTGAGGCATTCCAAGTGAGCGTTATGGGCATGTAAAACCTGCGGAGGAGAGCTCTCAAGCCGTTCATGACTTTGGATCTTGGAGCCTAATCTCCGCTCCAAATGCCAAGTCGGCTTACGCCCTCCAGATTGCCAAATCCGAACGGTACCTTGGCACCAATCCACGATAGGTCGGATGGCTAGGGACTCCGTCAGACGCGGCAGGGTGATAGTGGCGACTAACTTATATTGCCCACCGGAAACCGGAACGAACCGTGGAGGGTAAGGTTGTCGAGCATCACGGAGGGATGTGATGACGTCTGACCAGAACCAGAACCTAGACAAGCAGACCGTCCCGCTTATGGAAGAGCGACTGACGGTCACGAAGCGGAAGAGGGTGACAGACAAGGTCAGGGTCTCGACAGTCACCGAGACGGTGGACAGCCTTGTTCCTGTCGATTTTTCCGACGTCGAAATAGATGTGGTCCGGGTCCCAATCGAGCGGGACATCGACGTCGTCCCGGATATCGTGACTGAAGGGGACCTGACGGTCATTCCCGTGGTCGAAGAGCGCATCGTCATCACGCGGCAGCTTGTCTTGCGGGAAGAAATCCATGTTCGCCGCACCGAACGTCGGGAAACTTCCAACATTCCGGTCACTATCCGGCGCCAGCGCGCCGTGATTGACCATCTCGGCCCTCAGACTGAGGGTCAAATCATCAGCGAAGAGGAAACTCACGATGACCTATGACAATGAAGCCGGTACTTCCAACGGAAGCATGTCCGTCTCCGCCATGTTCGATACGAACGCCGATGCCCAGAATGCCGTATCGCGGCTCGAGACGCTCGGGATATCGCGTACGCAAATCCGAATAGTCGAGGGTGCTGCCCAATCCACGGAGCAACGAGCCTCGACGACCGACGATAAGGGATTCTGGGATAGCCTTGGCGATTTCTTCTTTCCCGACGAAGACCGCTACACCTATGCCGAGGGGCTGTCGCGCGGTGGGGTTCTCGTTACCGTGACTGGCCTGACGGCCGCTCACTATGACCAGGTTCTCGACATTCTGGATGACGAAGGCACCGTGGACCTGGCCGAGCGCGAAGAAAGCTGGCGATCGGAAGGCTGGGGTGGCTATGAAGTCAGCCCCCATGTGACCGGAGCCAGGACCGTCGGGTCAGCCGTCGGGGCGGACGGAAGCTATGCTGACACTTCCTCTAAGACGGGTGACGAGAGCATTCCGATCGTCGAAGAGCAACTGCGTGTTGGCAAGCGAGACACCAGCCATGGGCGCGTGCGCGTTCGGGCGTATACCGTCGAGGAACCGGTTAGCGAAACGGTAAACTTGCGCGAGGATCGCGTTGAGTTGGAGCGCCGCCCGGTTGATCGGGCCGTCACCGATGTCGACACCGCGTTCCAGGACCGGACAGTCGAAGCCGAAGAGTTTGTCGAGGAGGCGGTCGTCTCAAAGGAGGCGCGCGTTGTCGAGGAAGTTAGCCTGCGCAAAACCAGCGATACGCGCCAGGAAACGGTGACCGACAGCGTACGTCACACGGAAGTCGAGATCGACGACGAACGGTCCGACACCCCCCGCACGACCCGCTGAGCTCAGAGATATTCGCAAACTAATTCGGGGCGCATCCTTACGGGATGTGCCCCGAAATTTACGATTTTGCTGTTCTCGAAACGAGCCATATACCTGCAACACTGTTGCGCGTTCTCCGAGGGATCCGGCTATTCTGCGGAGCGTTACGAGTATTCTTAGGCCGCAGGGCTGATTGCGGCAGAGACCGCGTAAAGTCGCGAGTTTCCTCACGCTCAACGTCTTCCTGATCATCACGCGCCACAGATGGGATATTGAAATCGGGTTTTATTCGGCTAGTGCTGCATGCGCACCATCCCGCGCCAATCTCAGCCGTGTCGTTCTCAGGACTGTGCCATCCCCGGAGCAAGTCAGTCTGACGCGCCAGTCTGGTGACTGAAACGTCAGACGAAGCTTGCCTGCATCCGCCCCGGTGCCGCGCTCGACTCCGGTTCTGATGCAGCCTGACTGCATCAGAACCTGGAAGCCGATCACGTCCAGATCCATCAGCGCGGCATCAACAATAGGCTGGTCACCTCTCAACTCGATTTCCAAGGTAGATCTCCCCGTGCCGGTCTTGCGACCCATCAGGCCGCGAGCTGCTCATCCGCGGGACCGAAGAACTCGTAGTGGATCCGATCGGCAGGAACACCCGCCTCCCTCAGGCCCGCAACGAAGTAGCGGAGAAACGGACGCGGGCCGCACAAGTAGATGTCGGCCTCGGTCAGCGGGACGCTGGTCCGCAACCAATCCATGCTGATCCGACCAGGATGGGCCGGGACGTCTGCGCCGCTCTCGTAAAAAGTACTGACGACAATATTTCCGTGGCGCGTCGCAGCGTCCTGCACCTGCCGGGATAGTGCGTGGTGTGCAGGACTGCTTGTTCCGTGAACATAATGGACCGGGACGTCCCGATGCCGCCGGGCCAGGACTTCCAGCATGCTGACCATGGGCGTCAGACCAACCCCACCCGACAGAAGGACAACCGGCCGCGGCGGATTGTCTGACAGGTGGAAGTCGCCGGCGGGCGGCGTCGTTTCCAGGATCGTCCTCACCAACGCATGGTCATGCAGGAAGCGGGACGCTTCTCCCTCTGCCTCGCGCTTGACGGTAATGCGATAGCTCTCGTCGCTCGGCATGCTGGAGATCGAATAGTTGCGCTTGACCCCGGGCAGTCCGGCCGCGTCAAAGCGCAGCGTCAGATATTGGCCTGGTCGGTGGGCAACGACAGGACCGCCATCCTCGGGGCGCAGCACGAATGATACGATGCCGTCGGCCTCGACATGCCGCTCTGCGACCGTGAAGCGGCGCCAGTCGGTCCAGCCGCCGCGCTGTGCCTCGATTTCGGCACGGATAGCGGCTTCGCGCGCGATCAGCAGATCGGCCAGGAACCAATAGGCCTCGCCCCAGGCCGCCAGGATGTCGGGCGTGGCGGCGTCGCCCAAAACCTCCTCAATGGCGCCTAAAAGGGCTTGGCCGACGAAGGGATAATGCTCGGGCAGGATCGCGTATCCGATATGCTTCTGGGCAATCCGTTCGACCGCTGCGCCCAGAACCTCCAAATTTTCGATGTTGCGGGCATAGGCCAGAACAGCATGCGCCAAGGCAAGCCGCTGCGTGCCTTTCTGCTGGTTTGCTTGGTTGAACAGCGCGGCGATATGGTCGTTTTCGAACAGCCGTCGGTACATCGTCTCGGTGATCAATGGGCCGTATTGCTCCAGGGCGGGAACGGTGGCTTTCACCAACGTGATGGTCTGCAGGGACAACGGGCGAGCCATGTGATTCTCCTAAACATGCATTTCTTATACATCTATACGGCGCTATACATGCAAAGCAAATACTTGTATTTATGTCCTATGAAATTGAGCCGCTACACCGACTATTCCCTTCGTGCGTTGATCTATCTCGCAGCGAGCGACGGCAGGCTGGTATCGATCCGCCAGATCGCCGAGGCCCATGATATTTCCCAGAACCACCTGATGAAGATCGTTCAGGACCTCGGGAGCGCAGGATTTATACGGACCACCCGAGGCAGACAGGGTGGACTGCAGCTGGCTCGCCCGGCCATCGAGATCACCATCGGCCAAGTCGTCCGACACACCGAGGGCGACGACCCCCTGGTGGATTGCAGCACATGCCGTATCTCCCAGGGCTGCGGACTGCCTGCCGTGATCTTGCAGGCAAGGGAGGCGTTCATGGGTGTTCTGGACACCTGCCGCCTGTCGGATGTGGCTCGGATGCCCGGCGCGTTTCAGCATCTGTTCCCGGTTCAGGACCGTTCATAGGCCACGCTTTCAGAGCCATCTGCGCCGATTTCGGGCGTGCCAACAGTCGTGCATTTCTTCCGAGATATCCGATTACCCACCGTTCTGATCGCTGCATTGCCGGCTTTAGGCCGGTCAGTCGACTCAACATCGCCAGCAGACCGCAAAGAAATACTGGGTCTCCGACGCGCCTGCCAATTGTTGGACAGTTCGTGATGTTGCCGTCAATTCGCAAGGCCGGATCTCGCCAGCGCGGCGATCAGATCGGTTCGGGTCACAATGCCGACGATGCGACCTGCTGAAATGACAGGTACGGCATCGCATTTCCCGTCCGCCATTTGCGGTAACAGCGCAGCGATTGGCGTGTCGGCCGACGCGGTGGGGCCATCTGTTTCCATGATCTGACTTGCCCGTGACAGAGCGCGGCTACTCTGTGCACGAGCGCCTCGAATACGTTCCAGCCATTCAGGATGACGAAACCGCGCGCCACCGAGCAAATGACGCTGGTAGATCACTCCGAGGAAATGCCCCCCAGCCTCGACCACGGGTAATGCAGTGAACTCATGCCGGAGAAACAAGGCTGCGATATCGTGCAAGGAGGTGTTCGGGCCAACGGTGATCAAATCACGTGACATGATATCCGCAACTTTGGTGCTGCCGGTTCGCTGTCCTGCAGCCGTGACTTCTGCTGCGGCAATGAGGCGAGCCAGGTCCTCGACACCTAGGTTCAGAGACTGTCGATAGCGAGCCAGGATCTTCACCAGATCATCTTCAGACAGGCCAAGGCGTTCGCTTGCCACATGATCAGACGTGCCCTGTGGGTTGATCTGTTCGAACTGGCGAAACGGATAATGGCGCCCGGTGGCCCGTCCATAGAGGACACCCACAACGACAAGGATCGCGGTTCCAAGGGCAACCGGGCTCAAGGCGAACCACAGTCCGCTCTCCTGGGCCAGATCAGGGCTCATGGCCACGGTCATCGCGACTGCGCCACCGGGCGGATGAAGGGCGCGCAGCGTGATCATGATCGCAATGGCGGCACCCACCGCCCCGGGGATCCGCAGGACGGGGTCGGAAAGTGCAGCACAAACGGCGATGGCGACAAAGGCAGAAGCCGTGTTTCCGACCACAGCAGACCATGGCTGCGCCAGCGGACTGCTGGGCACTGCAAAGATCAACACGGCGCTGGCCCCGAATGGCGCGATCAGAAAGAGCCCCAGATGGACATCTGCAGACGCAGCCAGGACGAATGCGCCCGCCACGACCAAGCCGATCAATGCCCCCAACCCGGCGCGCAACGCCTCCGTCGGGTTGCCTACAGGTATCGCGGGGCCCAGGGATCGAAGTACGCGCCGCATCATGTTGGTCTGCCCTGTTATCGGTCATGTCGGTGCGCCGTGCTTACGCTTTGAGCAGACCTGCTGGCAAGTTGAACACCTGCTGCTCTGCGCATGACCACGGATCACCGGCAGCGATCAGCCAATGGGCGCTGACCTCGTCTTCCCCGTTACCTCAAAAGACCACAATAGGCTTCACTCGATTTCGGGCAAAAGCGCTGTCAGAAATCCAAGAAACAGCAGTCCCGACAGCGCATTGAACACCTGCTGCATGCCGACCAGATCGGCGATCCCCCCAAGGGCGGCTGCGCCAAGCGCCCCGACCCCGAACGCAAAGCCGAAGACGAAGCCGGACACCATGCCGACCTTCTGCGGCATCAGCTCCTGGGCGTAGACCACGATCGCTGAGAATGCCGACGACAGGATCAGGCCGACGAGGATGCTGAGGACGATCACCCCCCAGAAGTTGACGTGGGGCAGCAGCAGTGCGAACGGAAGCGCCCCGACGATGGACACCCAGATCACCCTCCTCCGGCCGATCCTATCCCCGATGGGACCCCCGAAGAATGTGCCGACGGCCACGGCGCCCAGAAAGACGAACAGGATGGTCTGGGCTTGGCGGATCTCCATCCCGAACCGTTCGATCAGGAAGAAGGTATAGTAGCTTTTGAAGGTCTCGATATAGACGAACTTGCTCAGCAGCAGGGCGCCGATGACGGCGAATGCTAGGATCAGCCGCGGACGTGACAGTTGCGGGCCCTCGGTCCGCGGGGTTCCGGCCGACTTCAGCATCCTCTGGTGATTGGCGAACCAGCCCGCGATCCGGAACAGGATCACGAACCCGATCACGGCAAGCAGGCCGAACCACACCGTGCTGACCTGCCCCAAGGGCAGAACGAACAGCGCCGCGGCAAGGGGCCCGAGGGCGGTCCCGGTGTTGCCGCCGACCTGAAAGCTGGACTGGGCGAAACCGAACCTGCCACCCGAGGCCATGCGGCAGACACGCGAGGCCTCCGGATGAAACAGTGCCGAACCGATACCAAGCACCGCAGCAGCCGCGAGCAGGAGTGCAAATGAACTGGCCAAGGCCAACATCACGACGCCCACAGCCACCACTGCCATGGATACTGCCAGCATGTAGGGTTTGGGCCTGAGATCTCCGTAGAGACCCATGATCGGCTGCAGAAAGCAGGCCGTGATCTGCTGCGCCAGCGTCAGCAGCCCCAGCTGAAAATAGCTGAGCGCGTACTCTGTCTTCAGTACCGGATAGAGCGCTGGCAGCAGGAACTGGATGAGGTCATTGATCAGGTGCGTGCCGCTGACGGCCAGGATCACCGAATAGGAGGTCGGCATCAGAAGTGAACGGTGGGCAGTCATGGCGGTCCCGATCTGCGAAGAAATAGATAAGGTGTCGATCTGCCCCACGGTCGGGGCGTCACGCCCCTTATGACCGATGTCGCGGAGCCTTACGCGCGAGATAAAACACGGCTATCCAGTAGAAAAACTGCAGGATCAAAATGTCGATCTCCCTCAGAACGCTGCCGTCACTGAATGCCCTTCGCGCCTTCGAGGTCTCCGGGCGCCATCTGAACTTCCGCGCGGCGTCCGAGGAGTTGGGCGTCACGCAGGGCGCGGTCGCGCAGCAGGTTCGGCTTCTGGAGGATCATCTGGGCCTTGCGCTGTTTCACAGGCTGCCACGCGGCCTCGCGCTGACGGGACAGGGGAAGGCGTACCTTGCTGACGTGTCGCGCGCCTTCGCGCTGCTGAGCGCCGCCACCGATCAGCTGCAGCATCGTGCGGATGCCGTCACCATCAGCGTTACACCGACCTTCGCGACCCGGATGCTGATTCCGCAGTTGTCGGCCCTGCAGGCAGCGCTTCCGTCGGTGGAACTTCGCACCGTGGCGACAACCAGTATCTCGGATTTCGACCGCGATCAGGTCGATCTTGCGGTTAGGGAAGGGCGTCCCCCCTTCCCGTCCGCGTTGGAGGCCCGCTTTTTGTTTCCGCAAAAGCTTGTTCTTGTGGCGAGCCCGCACCTGCCGGGCGTGCCCTCATCCGAGACAGCACCCGATCAGATCGCCGACCTTCCGCTTCTGCATGACGGCTACGACTACTGGTCAAGATACTTCGGGACCCATGGCAAGGTACCGGGTCCAGTGTTCAACCAGACGTCCCTGGCGCTGGACGCGGCGCTGGCAGGTCAGGGGATTGCGATCGCGTGTCGGGCCTTTGTCCAGGGGGATCTGGATGGGGGGCGCCTTTTGAACCTCGGCGACGCAGGCTTCGATGCCGACACGGGGTTCTACCTGGTGCGGAAGCGGTCATCTTCGCCCGGCAGTGCCCTCGATGCCGTGTGGTCCTGGTGCATCGAAAGGTACGGCAGCGGGTAGGGTCCCCTCGACCTGGCCTCATATAATCAGCGCCCCAGAAATAGCTCGCCGATGAAATAGGTCCTGACATGCTGGGCGGGCAGAAACAGGTTGTTTGTCTTTCACCTCAAAGCTGACTAATGTTGTCATACAGGTGGGGGCGGACATGACCAAAACTAGAGAGAGACTTTCGACCAAGGTAGCCAACGCCCTGCGCGACGAGATCGTCGGGGGCCGGGTAAAGCCCGGAGAGCGCCTGCCATCGGAGTCCCGGCTGACCGAGATCCATGGGGTCAGCCGCACGGTCGTGCGCGAGGCGATCGCCACGTTGTCGTTCGAGGGACTGGTCGAGGCGCGCAAGGGTGCGGGCATTTTCGCGCAGGAGGCGCGGGGCGGGCCATTCGTGAACCTGGATGCCGGACGGGTCTCCTCCATCATCGAACTGCTAGAATTGCGGATTGCCGTAGAGGTCGAAAGCGCGGCATTTGCAGCACTTCGCCGGAGTCCCGTTCAGGAAGAGCGTATCGCCGACGCCCACCGTGCCCTTATCGACTGCCTGGACGCAGGCCAACCCACCCGCGATCTGGATTTTGCCTTCCACTTGGCGATTGCAGAGGCCACCAACAATCCCCGCTTCGCCGAGTTTCTGTCATTGATCCGGATCGGAATCATACCTCGTGGAAAGCTGCAGACAGGTCAGGATGATGTCCGCCCCAAGGACTACAACATCCACTTGCGCGACGAGCACGAGGCGATCTGCCGCGCCATCTTTGCAAGCGACGAGACCGCAGCACGAGAGGCGATGCGGGCACACCTACGAGGCAGCTTGTCCCGATACCGAGCCTTGTTGCATGAAAGTTCTAATACACATAATTGACAGATGTCATACAGGTTACTACTGTCCTCGGCAAAGAAGCGGAGGACAGTATGATCATTACCGACGTTCAAGTGCGGCACTTTCTAAGCACCACGCGGCGCCATTCCGACAGTGCGGGCCATGCGCATCCAGGACCTCCGCATCAGGTCAAGACGTCGATGCTGACGCTGCGCACCGAAGACGGGCACGAGGGACACAGCTTCACCGTCCCGGAAATCGTTCGTCCGCATGTTATCGACAAATATGTCAAGACTGTCCTGATTGGGCAGGACCACCGTGACCGAGAACGCCTGTGGCACGACTTGGCGCACTGGCAACGCGGCTCGGCCGCCCAGTTGTCCGATCGGACGCTGGCAGCGGTCGACGTGGCACTGTGGGATCTGGCGGGCCGCACACTGAACCAGCCTGTCCACAAGCTGATCGGCGGGTATCGGGACAAGATCCGCGCCTATGGCTCGATCATGTGCGGTGATGAGCTGGAGGGCGGTCTTGCCACCCCCGAGGATTATGGACGATTTGCAGAAACGCTTGTGGCGCGCGGATACAAGGGAATCAAGCTGCACACCTGGATGCCGCCTGTGAGCTGGGCGCCGGACGTGCGGATGGATTTGAAGGCCTGTGCCGCGGTGCGTGAGGCCGTCGGCTCCGACATCCACCTTATGATCGATGCCTTTCACTGGTATTCGCGCGTCGACGCGCTCGAATTGGGACGGGGCCTGGAAAAGCTCGGTTTTGACTGGATCGAGGAGCCCTTGGACGAACAGTCGATGTCATCCTACAAGTGGTTGGCCGACAACTTGGACATTCCGGTCGTCGGGCCGGAAAGCGCCGGCGGCAAACATTGGCACCGGGCGGAGTGGGTGCGTCATGGCGCCTGCGACATCCTGCGGACCGGCGTCAATGACGTCGGCGGCATAACACCAGCGCTGAAGACGATGCGGATGGCGGAAAGCTTTGGAATGGACTGCGAGGTTCACGGGAACACGGCGATGAACCTTGCCGTCTGCGCCGCCTCACGCAATTGCCGCTGGTATGAACGCGGACTGCTGCATCCATTCCTCGAATATGACGAGGGATTTGATTATCTTCGCCAGCTATCTGATCCTATGGACGCCGATGGCTGGGTTCATGTACCCGACCGTCCCGGCATCGGCGAAGACATCGATTTTGACTTCATCGAGAACAACCGCGTCACCTGAGAAAGGTGATCGCCTGTTGTTGCACATCGGGTGGGCACAAATGCCCACCTGGAAAGATTACTGCATCCAGTTCCCCGCTCCAGATACGTCGAAGATGTGCATAGGCTGGTTCGACAGCCTGAAGTGGCAGATGTCGGTCGGCATCACCCGACCGCAGAAATAGGGGCTTGGGTGCCCCGGCTGCAGCCAGGTCGGGCAGATCGGCCAATCCGGTCAGTGATGGGTGCACCATCCAGAACGCGGCCTGCCCTGCGGTGATCGGGGCGTTGGCTCGAAGCAGCGTCCGACGCTCTGCCATCCAAGAGAGAGCCACAGCTCGATCGACATGATCGCTGACCGCCAGAGCCTGCCAGGCTCGGAAACCGCCAAAGGAAAACCCCCATGTGGCCACGCCCAATGCGGCTTCGGGGCGAGTCGCGATCCAGCTGGCAATGTCGCGATCCTCGCCCGCGACCAGGCCCGCAAGACTGGTGCCCAACCCGATCGCCGCGCAGGCCAGCGCCTGCTGATCACCTGCCATTTGCCGACTTCCCCAACCCAAGGTGTCAAAGCAGAAGACCGGGTGTCCCGCCGCAACCAGGCGGTGCGCGGGAGAACCGCTGTAAAAGCCCTGCGGATCATCGATCATCTTGCGCCAGCCTTGATCAAAGCGCCCGCCGTGATCGTGAAACATCAGGACGGCGCATCCGCTTACGCGGTCGGGACGGAGAACGATGCCTGCAGCGCACTTACCGCTGGCGAAATGTAATAAATCACCCTGAAATTCCGTCACCGGGTCCGGGCTTGGCAATGCGGCCGTCCATGCAGCTCGAATGCGAGAGCGCCAGTCGGGCGCGCCATAGGCCAGTGGCAGAGGCGCATCCAGCCGCGCATGCCAATCCGGCGGCCACCCGTCACATGGCGCTGTCATAGGCGATCGATGCCTCGATCAGTTCTTTGGCATAGGGGTGGCGAGCCTGTTCATCAGGGATGCCGGTCAAAGCTCCGCGGGTGAGGACCTCGACCAGATGACCTTTTTGCATGACGGCAAAGCGGTCGCACATGTGATCCACCACCGCCAGATCATGACTGACCATGATGTAGGTGAACCCGCGACGTTCGCGCAATTCGGCTAGAAGATTCAGGATCTCCGCCTGCACGGACACATCAAGCGCGCTGGTCGGCTCGTCCAGCAGCAGGATTTCAGGTTCCAGGATCAGCGCGCGGGCGATGGCCACGCGCTGCCGCTGACCACCCGACAACTGGTGTGGGAACCGGTCGAGGAAGGCCAGGGGCAAACCGACATCGGTCATTGTTCGGGCCATCCGGTCGTCCCTGTCGACAATGCCGTAAATACGCAGCGGCTCCGAGAGGGTGGTGCGCACGGACTGGCGCGGATGCAGTGACCCGTAGGGATCTTGAAAAACCATCTGCAATGTCCGGCACCGACGCGCCAGAGGCAGACCGCGCAGATCCTCTTCGCCAATCATGACGCGTCCCTGCCATGCCGACATCAGCAGCGACATGCATCGCAGGATGGTCGACTTTCCAGAGCCGCTTTCACCGACGAGGCCGAAGCACTCTCCTGCCCGCACATCGAAACTGATGTCATGCAGAATGCGCGTGGAACCGAGCGTGATGCTGAGATCTTCAACGCGGATGGGTTTCATGGGGCCTCCTCGCTCCATTCCGGGCGTCGTTGCAGAACCGGCAAAGGCTTGCGCGGGCCGCCGATGCGAGGCTGGGCCGCCAGCAACCCCCGGGTATAGGGGTGGCGGGCCTGGTCCAGCTCGGATGCCTTCACCGTCTCGACCACCCTGCCCGCATACATGATCAGCACGCGATCGCAGAAATTTCGGACCAGGTTCAGGTCATGGCTGATGACGATCAGGCCGATGCCCCGCTCTCGCACCAGGCCGTCGAGGATGGAGAGGACCTGCATCCGGACCGTCACATCCAGCGCGCTAGTCGGTTCATCGGCGATGACCATCTGTGGGTCGGTCAGCAGCATCATGGCGATCATGATCCGTTGCCCCATGCCGCCCGAAACCTCGTGCGGATAGAGGTCATAGACCCGCTCGACGTCGCGGATAGAAACGCTGGTCAGCATCTGCAACGTCCTGCGGCGCGCCTCGGCTCGCGGTGCGCGATTGTGGGCCAGCCAGGCCTCGGCCACCTGGTCGCCCACCCGCCGGATCGGGTTCAGCGAGAATTTCGGGTCCTGGAGGATCATCGAGATCCGCTTGCCCCGGATATCCAGCATGCGCTTTTCGGACGCGGCCATCAGGTCGATGTCCTGGAACTGCATCCTTTGTGCCGTGATGTCCGCATTGGGCAACAGCTTCAGCAACGCGCGACCCACGGTGGACTTTCCCGACCCGCTTTCGCCTACGATGCCAAGTCGCTCCTGACTCAGCTGAAACGATACGTCGTGGACGGCGGGGGTAGTCGCGCCGCGATACGCGACGGACAGTCCCTCGACCTGCAGGATCGTGCTCATGTCACCTCCGGTTCAACTGTTTGGGGTCCAGCGCGTCGCGCAGACCATCGCCGATCAGGTTGAAAGCCAGGCTGACGCACAGGATCGCAAGGCCCGGAAAGGTCACCAACCACCAGCTGTCGATCATGTAGCGCCGGCCCGTAGCAATCATTGCTCCCCATTCCGGCAGCGGCGGCTGTGCGCCAAGACCCAGGAAGCCCAGGCCCGCTGCCGTCAGGATCACGGTGGCCATGTTCAGGGTCAGCCGGATCGTCACCGAAGGGAGGCACATCGGCACAATCGATTTGCAGATGATGCGCAGATCGGACGCGCCCTGCAGTCGGGCGGCGGACACGTAATCCTCTTTTCGGAAGGTCATCGTCTCGGCGCGTGCCAGGCGAGCAACCGGTGGCCAAGAGGTCAGCGCGATGGCGATGATGGCATTCCTCAGGTTCGGACCGAGGGCCGCGACAAAGGCCAGCGACAGGATCAGGCTTGGGAAAGACAGGAAGATGTCGGTGATGCGCATCATCACCGTGTCAATGCGCCCCCCGTAATAGCCCGCAACAGTCCCCACGGCGAGGCCGATGGGTCCGACGACAATCGTCACCAGCGCGATGATCGAGAGGGTGATGCGGGTGCCCCAGACAAGACGGCTCCAGATGTCGCGGCCCAGCTCGTCGGTTCCGAACCAGTTCTGCGCCGAGGGTGGTGCCAGGGTGTTGGACAGATCCTGAGCATAGGGTGCATGTGTCGCCAGAAGCGGCGCAAGGATCGCGCCAAAGACCAGCAGCGCGATGACCACCAACCCGAAAACCGACGTCGGCTGGCGCAGAAGAAACCGCAGGATGCGCCCTGCCGGGGCTAGAGCAGAAAGAGATGACGAGCCGGAGTCAGTTGCGCGTTCGGTCAGCATCAGCGGGTCCTCGGATCAAAGACGCGGTACAGCACGTCCGACAGCAGGTTCAGTGCAATGAAGATGACGCCGACCAGCAGCACACAGGTCATCACCGCGTTCATGTCGCCCGTCATCAGGTTCGACGTCAGGTACTGCCCGAAGCCGGGCCAGGAAAAGACTGTCTCGATCAGCACGGCCCCTTCCAACAGTGCGCCATAGGCAAGCGCCACGATCGTTACCAATTGCACGCGGATGTTCAGGAAAGCATGCCGCCAAATGGTCTGGCGCACGGACAGCCCCTTGACGCGCGCGGTGGTGATGTACTCCTGATTGATCTGGTCCAGCATGAAGCTGCGTGTCATCCGAGTGATATAGGCCGAAGACGAATAACCCAGCAGGCTGGCAGGCAGGATCAGGTGGTTCAAAGCGGACCAGACGACGTCCCATTCGCGAGCCAGCATGGCATCGATGACGATGAAATTCGTCACTGGCGGCACCAGTCCTATATAATAGTCACTGATCCGCCCACCACCGCCGACCCATCCAAGAGCTGCGTAGAAGACCAGTAGTGCGATCATCCCGGTCCAGAAGATCGGCATCGAGTGGCCCATCAGGCTGAAAATGCGGATGACATGATCGGGCCACCGATCCTTGTTGACCGCCGCCAGCACGCCCAATGGGATGCCCAGTCCCGCGCCGATCAGGATCGCCAGCGTAGCCAGTTCCAGCGTCGCAGGCATGACCATAAGAATATCCTGGATCACCGGCTGCCCGGTGCGGATCGAGGTTCCGAAATCTCCGGTCAGCACATCACGCAGATACATCAGGAACTGGACCGGCAAGGGCCGGTCGAACCCCAGTTGCGTGTAGACCTGCATGTAAGTGTCTTGCGAGGCCTCCTCGCCCACGATGGCGCGGACAGGATCGGCCGGCATCATCCGCCCGATCGCGAATGTCAGGACCAAAAGGCCCAGCAATGTCACGGCAATGGTGCCTAGTTGCCGGGCGAAGCCGGCCATGCGTGATGTCGGTTCCATCCTGTCCCTCCCCGGGGCTGCGGGGGCAACTTGCCCCCTTTTC
This sequence comes from Paracoccus sp. 08, assembly GCF_024105395.1. Lineage (NCBI taxonomy): Bacteria > Pseudomonadati > Pseudomonadota > Alphaproteobacteria > Rhodobacterales > Paracoccaceae > Paracoccus > Paracoccus sp. 08. The sequence continues at coordinate 35,797 of NZ_WEKR01000067.1, forward strand.
GCTCAGCGAACCTTGGCCACGGTCGCGAGGTCGGTGGACCACGATGGATTCAGCACGAACCCCTCCAGATCGTCGCGATAGGCGACAGAGGTGACCACCTCGGAGAAGGGGATGATCGGCACCACCACCTCCTCGATCCTGTTCTGGATATCGACGTAAAGCTGGCGGCGTGCCTCGTCATCGGCCTCCGATGCGGCGGCGTCGATCATCTCGTTCAGTTTCGGGTCCGAAAAACTGGTTCGCCACCCCTGAAAATTGGTGAGCTGCGCTTCGTCCGAATTGTCAGGATTGTAGATCAGTGCACGCATGTTGCTGTCGGGATCGGGCAATTGCCCGCCGCCGCCCCGACCGACGATCATCTCGAAGTTGCGCTCTCGCATGGCCCCATAGATCTGTTCACCCGATCCGGTTATCACCTCGGCCCGCACGCCGCCTTGCGCCAGCGATCCCTGTAGAGCCGTGGCTAGGTTCAGGAACGGATCGTCCGACAAGGCCCGCAGCGTCACGTCGATCCCGTCGGGATAGCCCGCCTCGGCTAACAGCGCTTTGGCCTTTTCGGGATCCGGGGCATACCCGGGGTCATCCAGCAGTCCGAAAAACCCGCCCGAAATGGGCCTTTGATGAGGCTTGCCGAAATAAGGCAGAATGGCATCGTTCATGCCCTGATAGTCGATCAGATAGCGCATCGCCTCGCGCAGCTTGGGGTCCTGGAACCGCTCATCTGCCATCGACATGGCAAGGTAATAAAACCCTGCCGAGGGTGTCGTCTGGATGTCGATACCTTCGGCGGTTTCCAGCGCCTTCAGGTCGGCAGGCGCAAGCTGGAAGGCAATATCCAGGTCATGCTGGTCCAGTTGCAGCCGCTGGCTTTGGGATTCCGGGATATGGCGCCAGATGATGCGGCGCATGGCGGACGGTTCACCCCAGAAATTATCGTTGCGCGTCAGCAGCACGAGGTTGTTCGACTGCCACTGCTGGAGCGAAAAAGCCGCCGATCCCGCAGAGTTCTGTGAAAGCCAAGCTGCACCCCAGTCATTGTCGCGTTCATTTTCCTGGACCAGCGCAGAGTCGATGATCGAACCGGGGCCGACGATGCCAAGCGTGGCGATGATCAGCTGCGGATTGACCTTCTGCGGCAGGGTCACGACAACGGTCCGGTCGTCTGGTGCCGTAAATGCCTGTTCCGCACCTTCGGCCGTGAACCCATATGTCTTCAGAAAGCTGGCTTGCGCTAGGTTGAGCGTCAGAAGACGGCGGAACGACCAGACGACATCTTCCGCCCGGACCGGATTGCCCGATGCGAATTGCGCGCCATCGCGCAGCGTGAAGGTGATGGTTGTCGCATCGTCCGAGACTTCCCAGCTTTCGGCCAGATCCGGTTGCACCTCTGATCGGTTCTCCGGATCGAGCTGAACCAGCCCATCATAGACATTGGCCAGAACCTGGACAGTTTCCTTACCGGTGATGGCCGCTGGATCGAGTGTCAGGATGTTGGTCATCGAAAACCCGACGACCAGCTGGTCTTCCGGAGTCTCGGCAATGGCTGACAAGGCCGACAGGCCCAGTGCTGCGGCAGACACGGTGGCAATCAAGCCCAAGCGTGCGGATCTGGTCATCTTATCCTCCCTAGAAGCTGACCGCCCGTTCCTCTCCGAGATGTCAGACAGCATCTGCAATATGTTATACAGAGAACGCCGCTGTCAATGCATCTGTTGTCGGATGCTGTGGCCACTGATGGTCGGAATTCATCATTACGTAGCCACATCCGCTGTCAGACAGCATCCTGATCAGCTTGACCATACGGCTCAACTGAAATATTAGCATTTCAATTGTTCGGTTGAAGTGCTTTCCGATCGGACGGGATCATGACGGAGGAGCCTTAGATGGACGCCAGCAAGACAATCGCCACCCCGCACGGGAATCATCTGATTGCGGGAGAATGGGTGGCGGGATCAGAGACGTTTGAGTCGGATCCGGCAAGCGGACCGCGGTTCTCTTTCTCGGTGGGCACCGTCGAGCTTGTCGACCGTGCCTGCCATGCAGCAGAAGACGCATTTGCCGCCTATTCCCATACCAGCCGCGCGGATCGAGCCAATTTTCTGGAAGCGATTGCCGACCAGATAGAAACCCGCGCGGATGCCATCACCGCCATTGGAACCCAAGAAACCAGCTTGCCCGTGGCGCGCCTCCAGGGTGAACGCGGCCGCACGACCGGTCAGTTGCGCCTGTTTGCGCAGCACATCCGCGAAGGTGGCTATCTTGACCGCCGGCATGATGCGGCATTGCCTGACCGCCAGCCCCTGCCCCGTCCCGATCTTCGGATGATCCAACGGCCCATCGGCCCGGTCGCGGTGTTCGGCGCCTCGAACTTCCCACTGGCGTTCTCGGTCGCGGGCGGAGACACAGCCGCGGCATTGGCGGCAGGCTGCCCCGTGGTGGTCAAGGGCCACAGCGCCCACCCTGGAACGGGCGAGATCGTGGCTGAAGCGATCAAGGCGGCAATCGAGGCCACGGGAATGCCCAAAGGCGTGTTCAGTCTGATCCAGGGCGGCAAACGTGACGTCGGCACGGCCCTTGTCCAACATCCCCTGATCAAGGCGGTCGGCTTTACCGGTTCGCTGTCCGGCGGCCGGGCGTTGTTCGACCTCTGCGCGCAACGCGATGAGCCAATTCCGTTCTTTGGTGAACTGGGTTCGGTGAATCCGATGTTCCTCCTGCCGCAGGCCACAGCGGCGCGTGCTGAGGAACTGGGCGTAGGATGGGCCGCCTCGTTGACGATGGGCGCGGGTCAATTCTGCACCAACCCCGGCATTGCGGTGGTGCAGGCGGGCGCCGCCGCAGTGAAGTTCGTGCAGGCGACCCGAGAGGCGCTTTTGAAGGCGTCTTCGCAGGTGATGCTGACGACCGGCATGGCTGCCGCCTACCGCGAGGGAGCCGCCCATATGGCAGATCGCGCCGAACCGGTAATATCCACCGACAGCAAGGGGCGGGAAGCATTGCCCAACCTCTACAAGGTCGACGCGTCGCGCTGGCTGGCCGACCCATCCCTGTCGGAAGAGGTCTTCGGGCCGCTTGGGCTGGTCGTGCAAGTCGATAGCCCGGATCAGATGGTGGACATCGCGAAGGCCTTGAAGGGCCAGCTGACCGCAACGATGCACATGGATGACAGCGACACCGAGCTGGCCCGTCAGCTGCTGACGGTCCTCGAACGAAAGGCTGGGCGCGTGCTGGTCAACGGCTTTCCGACCGGTGTCGAGGTTGCCGATGCGATGGTCCACGGTGGCCCATATCCCGCCAGCACGAACTTCGGCGCGACATCCGTCGGCACTCTGTCGATCCGCCGTTTCCTGCGCCCAGTCTGCTTTCAGAACATCCCCCAGGGCGTCATGCCCGACGACCTGGCCTGATCCAATCTCAAGGAGAATTCCATGATCCCCCCTACCGAACTGCGCGAGATCATTCGTCACGGCCTGTTGTCCTTTCCGGTCACGCCTTTTGACGCACAGGACAACTTCGCTGCCAAACCGTTTCAAGCCCATCTGGAATGGCTGGCCCAATACCCCGTCGCGGGCCTGATCGTGGCGGGCGGCACGGGCGAGATGTTTTCGCTGGCACCCTCCGAGATCGTCGACGTCGTCCGCGCGACCAAGGCTGTCGCGGGGAATGCCCCGGTCATCGCGGGCTGCGGCTATGGGGTCCGCGTCGCGTGCGACCTGGCCCGTGAGATCGAGGCCGCAGGTGGCGATGGCATCTTGCTGCTCCCGCATTATCTGACTGAAGCGCCGCAAGAGGGTGTGGTCGACCGCGTGCGCCAGGTATGCCGTGCGACCAATATGGGCGTCATCTTCTACAATCGCGGACAGTCGCAGATCTCTGCTGAATCCCTTGCCAAACTTGTCGAGGAGTGTCCGAACCTGATCGGCTTCAAAGACGGCACAGGCGACATCGATACCGTGCGCCGTGTCACGGCCCTGCTGGGCGACCGCCTTTCCTACATCGGCGGCATGCCGACGCATGAACTGTTCGCCCAGGCCTATCGTGGGGCAGGCATGGCGACCTATTCATCGGCAGTGTTTAACTTTGTCCCGGAGACGGCGCTGGCATTCCACGGCGCCTTCAAGGCAGGTGACGACAAAGCCTGTGAAGCACTGCTGCGTGACTTCTACTATCCGTTCGCCAAGATCCGTGACCGCAAGGCGGGCTATGCCGTCGCCGCGGTCAAGGCCGGTGTGGCATTGCGCGGCTTCGAGACGGGACATGTCCGCGCGCCCCTGACCGATCTGACCGAAGAAGAAGTGGCCATGATGCGCGACCTCATCGCATCGCGCAGCTAATCACCAAAATCGCCCCTTCCGCCAGCGTACGGAAGGGGCGACGTCGATCATCAGTGGCATACGAGTGGTTCCGATTGGATATTGATGTCTCTGGCCGCCGACCCGGCGTTCTCACCTCTACGCTATCATCCAATCAACTCTTAAAAAACGGTGCTGGTGTCAGGATGGCATTGGTTTGCGAGATCAGATTACCAGCCTCGGCGCTCATCTTCAGATAGCTGACCCATGCCGGGTCGTTCTGCAGCTGTGTCCGGCGGGCTTCGCGGTCTGCGGCATTCTGGTAAGTCCAGACATGGACGTAGGAATTAACATTCCCCGTCTCCGTTGCCGCAAAAATTACGGGATCTCCAAGATGACGCCGCTGCGTCGGCCAGCCGTGTTCCGCGTACAGGGCCAGCTGCTTTTTAATCGTGCCCGGGCGACAGGTATACGTGCGGTGGTCATAAATCATGGCTCAATCCCTCGTTTATTTAGCGTCACTCGACAAATCCGGACATTGGTCACACAACACACTTTCCTGCGCAAGTATTAATATATATGGTTAGCTTCTGTCGCAGGTTGGCTTGCTCGACGCATGTCGACCGCACACGCGCCTGATGTACCGGGCGGCCTTGACGGAGGGTGGTGCCGGACCATGTCCGCGCCAGGTTGAAACGGAGGAGACTTGACGTGAAGCACAAAACATTGACGGCCATGCTGGCCACATGCGCACTCTACGGGATGCCGGTCACAGCATTTGCGGATTACCCCGAACAGGACATCAGGGTCGTTGTGCCATGGGGCGCTGGCGGCGGTACCGATGCGATCGTCCGCAAGCTGACACTCCTCGCGGAAGCCGAGATTGGCAGCACGATGTATGTCGAGAACATCGATGGCGGCATCAGCGCCACCGGGGTGAACCAGGTTATGCGCGCACAGCCGGATGGCCATACTATCGTGGCCCTGACCTATGACAGTATCGTCACCATCCCATGGCAAGACATGCTGCCGGGGTACGATATGGACAATCTCAAGCTGATTGCCCGTGTCACCAGCGAGCCTGACTCGCTCGTCATCAGCTCGGACGCCGAATACAAGACGTTGGACGATGTCGTCGCGGCAGCCAAGGCGGCGCCTGATACGATCCGCATTGCGGTTCAGAATATCGGCGGTCGTGTTCACCTGGCGCTGCTGCAACTGGAACAGCTGACCGGTGCCAAGTTTAAGACGGTCTCCTATCCCGGCGGCGCCGGTCCTCAGAAGGAGGCGATCCTGTCTGGCGAGGCGATAGGTGCGGTGACCTCGCTCGGCGATTTTGCCAACTTGCTGGAGGACAACACGGTCGTCGGTCTGGCCGAATTCTCGTCCTCGCCCAATCCCACCTACGGTGACGTGCCGATGGCCGAGGATCTGGGTGTCGATCTTCAGATCGGCAGTTTCATCGTGATGGCCGCACCCGCCGATACCCCCGACGACGTGGCTGCACGAATCGAAGCGGCATATAAAGCGGCCTATGACAGCGCCGAATTCCAGGAATGGGTCGCCAATGTTGGCGTGACCCCCGACTGGCTAGGCATGGGCGAGGTCACCGCGTGGTCCGAGCAGACCCAGACCGAGCTGTTCGGCCAAATGGACGCGCTGGTCGAGGCTGGCGTGCTGTCGAAGTAACCGGGCGACCCGGACATTCCTAGCGTCGGGCAGCAGCGCCCGACGCACCCCCAATTCCCATGGAGATCGACATGACAGGTCGCCCGAGGCTCCTGACGATGGAGTTTGCCCTGCCCGTTTTCTTCGTCGTCCTGACGACGATCTATCTGGCGCAGACCTTCGCCATCCGGGGGCAAAGCCAGGACTTCTGGCAGGGACCGCGGGCCATGCCCGTCGTCGCCGCCGTGATGATGTATGCCTTGCTGCTGGTATTGCTGATCCGACAGACCCGGCAGGACACGTCCCCTGACCAGCCGGGCGACATCCTGCGCCCCATCCTGGTGATGGTGGCGACAGGGGCGTACATCTTTCTGTTCCAGCCTCTGGGTTATGGCCTGTCGACACTGCTGTTCGTGTCGTCGCTGTTCGTTATCTTTGAGTTCCGGACCGCGCAGCCTGTGGCCTTCGTCCTGTATGCACTCGTCGTGACGGCAACGTTCTACATTCTCTATGCAGTGATCTTCGGCGTCCGGTTGCCGGCATTGTTCGGAGTGATCTGATGGATACGTTCCTGAGCTATTTTAACGGCTTTGCCGCTCTGACCGATCCGTTAAACTTTGCGATGCTGGTCGGCGGGTTCCTGATAGGGACCTTCTTCGGGGCGATGCCGGGCCTGACATCCGTATTGGCCATCGCACTGCTGCTGCCTGTCACGTATCAGATCGATGTCGTGCCCGCGCTGATCATGTGCGCGTCGATCTTCATGTCAGGAATGTACTCCGGGTCTATCACGGCGATCACGATCAACATCCCCGGCGCGCCGTCGTCGATGATGACGGCACTGGACGGCAACAAGCTGATGAAGCGCGGCAAGGGTGCCAATGCGCTTGGACATGCTGCCTTGGGGTCCATGATCGGTGGCACATTGGGGGCGGTTCTGCTGATGGCATTCATGCCGATCGCAGCAAAGGTGTCCCTGCTCATCCAGACGCCGGGCAAGTTTGCGCTGATTTTTTTCGCGCTGGTCGTCATCGTCATCGTTGAAAAGGGCAATCTGGCCAAGGCAGCCATAGCGATGCTGCTGGGACTGATGATCGCGACCATCGGCATCGACGAGTTGCTTTCGGTGCCGCGGTTCACCTTTGGGACCGAAAACCTGATCCAGGGCATCGACTTGATGCCTCTGGTCATCGGTGCCTTCGCGATCAGCGAGATCCTGATACAGGCACAGAATTGGCGATTGGAGAAGCAGATCGACCTGGATGCGGTCAACCGCATCAAGATCACCCGGCGGGATTTTATTCCCCTGTGGTCCGAAGTGCGTGAAATCGGTATCTGGGTATACCTCAAGAGCACGATCATCGGCTATCTGATCGGCATCCTGCCGGGTGCTGGGGGGTCGATGGCTGCCTTCGTATCCTATATCGAGGCGCGACGGGCATCACGCAAACCCCACGAGTACGGCAATGGCAGCCGCGAGGGCATCGCCGCCGCCGAATCCGCCAACAATGCGATGTGCGGGGGCGCCTTCGTGCCGATGCTGATGTTCGGCATTCCCGGCGACCCGACCACGGCGATCGTTCTCGGGGTTCTGGTGATCAACGGGCTGCAGCCCGGTGCGCGGCTGATGGAGAACCAGGCGGACCTGATCTCTCCCATGTTCGCTTCGCTCATCGTCAGCGCACTGATCCTGATCCCGCTGACCCTGTATCTGCTGGGACCGCTGTTCCTGAAGATGGTCACCATCTCCCGCGGGCTGCTTTACAGCGGTATCGCAGTGGTGGCGCTGGTGGGCAGCTATGTCGCCACGCTGTCGATCTTTCAGATGGCGCTGTCGCTGGTTCTGGGCATTCTTGCCTTTTACATGCGTCGCCAGAACTACTCCTGCGTAGCCATGCTGCTAGGATTTATTTTGGGGCCTGATCTCGAGCAGTACTTCCGGCGCGCGATGTCTCTGTCCGATGGGGATCCGACGATCTTCCTGACCAGTCTGGACAGCCTGTTCTTCCTCGGTCTGACAGCTGCGTTCGTCTACATGATCGTAATCCGAAAGCCCAAACAGCGCCCCGCAGTTTGACGCCACCGGCCCCCAAATGGGGGCCGGCTCTTGCCTTATCGGCTGGTGATGTCCGGCCACCTATCGGGTGCACACCCCTGCGCACCCCTCTTAGAAGGAATATGCATCATGCGTCATGGCGGACAGATCCTCATCGACCAACTGAAACTTCAGGGCATCACGCGCGTCTTTTCGGTTCCCGGCGAGAGCTTTCTGGCGGCTCTGGATGCGCTGCATGAGGCGTCGATCGAAAACATCGTCTGCCGTCATGAAGGCGGCGCCGCCATGATGGCAGAGGCCCATGGCAAGCTGTCCGGCCAGCCCGGCATTTGCTTTGTGACCCGCGGGCCTGGGGCAACGAATGCCTCGGCAGGTGTTCATGTCGCTCGTCAGGACTCGACGCCCATGATCCTGTTCGTGGGACAGATCGACAGGGGGCATCGCGACCGCGAGGCCTTTCAGGAGGTCGATTACCGCGCCATGTTCGGCCCCCTTGCCAAATGGGTGGCAGAGGTGGACAGGATCGAGCGCCTGCCCGAATACATCTCGCGCGCCTTCCATGTGGCCATGTCTGGCAGGCCCGGCCCGGTCGTTCTCGCGCTGCCCGAAGATATGCTGTCTTCCCATGCTGATGTCGCAGACATTCCGGCGATGGCTGCGCCGCCCTCTTCTGTCAGCGAGGCACAGGTCACTGCAGTCATCCGGGCTCTGTCTCAGGCAAGCCGGCCGCTGCTGATGGTGGGCGGGACATTGTGGGACCAGCAAGCCAGCGATGATCTGGCCCGTTTCGCGACGCGTTGGAGCCTGCCGGTGGCGGTGCCGTTCCGGCGCCAGTGCCATCTGGACAATCGCAACCCGAACTATGTCGGCGATCTGGGGATCGGTATGAACCCCAAGCTGGGTTCGCGCCTCAGCGAGACCGACTGCCTTGTAATGATCGGGGGCAGGCTGGGTGACAGCATGACCCGGGGATACGAGCTCCTGGACCCGGCGGCACCCCGCCCGACCATCGTGCACGTCTATCCGGATGCTGACGAGCTGGGTCGGGTCTATCGACCCGATCTGGGGATCGTTGCGTCCGCAGGAGACATGCTGGCGGCGCTCGCCCAAACCACCCCGCTTGAAATTCCATGGGGTGCATGGTCCGCAACGGCACGGGCGGAATATGAGGCGTGGGTCACGCCGAAGGAAACGCCCGGACGGGTGAAGATGGAAGAGGTGATCCACTGGCTGTCGAACAACTTGCCCAAGGATGCCATTCTGACCAATGGCGCCGGAAACTATGCGGCCTTCCTTCACCGTTACTTCGTCTACAAGGCGCCGTTCACCCAGTTGGCACCGACGTCGGGCAGCATGGGATATGGCTTCCCTGCCGCCATTTCGGCCGCCATTGCGCATAGGGACCGCACAGTCGTCTGCCTTGCCGGCGACGGTTGCTTCCAGATGACATTGAACGAGATGTCCACTGCAATCCAGCATGGTGCGGCACCCATCGTGATCATCGCCAATAATGGTCAGTACGGCACCATCCGCATGCATCAGGAGCGCCATTACCCAGGCCGGGTATCAGGAACCGCCCTTGCAAATCCCGACTTCACCGCACTGGCCCAGGCCTATGGCGGGTGGGGCGAGACCGTCCTTGATACGGCAGATTTTCCTGCGGCCTTCGCGCGTGCCAAGGCAGCAGGTCGACTGGCCATTATCGAGCTGCGCCTTGATCCCGAGGCGTTGTCATCCGGAGCCACTTTGTCGCAGGTACGTGCGCAGGGAGAAGCGGCCCGCGAAAAGGCGCATCTGGGATGACCGTGCACCAGACAGGATCGGGACGGAATACCTTTATCAGAGTCAGTCGAAGGGGGAGCGCGTGGTGGGCATTTCGTCACTGAAGGACTGCGTCGGACTGCATATCGTCGCGCAGACACCGTTCTGCGCGAATGGGGACCTGGATCTGGACAGCATCGACAGCCTGTCCGCCTTTTACTATGGACACGGGGCGCAGGGACTGACGATCCTGGGTGTCAGTGGCGAACAAACTAAACTGACCGCCGATGAATCGATCCTTGTCGCAAGGCAATTCATCCAGGCTGCCGCGGGACATCGGATTATCGCAGGTGTGTCCAGCCCAAGTCTCGCACAACTGGTGACAGTGACGCGGCATGTCATGGCCGAAGGGGCATCCGCCGTCATGATCTGTCCGCCGCGCGGTACGCACGGCGACGAAGATTTAATGCGCTATTTCGACGCGGTGTTCGAACGCATTGGTGATACGCCGACGGTTCTGCAGGACTTTCCAGGCCATTCGGGCGTCCGGATGTCGCCACCTTTGATCAGAAGACTGGTAGACGCGTTTCCGCAGATCGGTGTCGTGAAGGAAGAGGACCTGCCTAGCGTGCCCAAAATCACACGTCTACGCGCAGAATTGGGAAATCGGGTTCGCATTCTCACAGGGAACAACGGCCTCTATCTGCCACAGGAGCTGTCCCGTGGTGCGGACGGACCCATGGCCGGCTTTTCCTTCCCCGAGATGCTGTCAGGGGTCCACGCATTGTACATGGCGGGCGACATTGCAGCGGCACATACCCTGTTTGAACGATATCTTCCTCTTCTACGCTATGAGGCCCAAGGCGAATGGGGCATCGCGATCCGCAAGGAGGTCATGCGCCAGCGTGGAGCCTTGCACTGCTCGGCCCTGCGCATGCCCGGCCCCGTTTTGTCAGCCCAGGACCGTCGCGAGGTGGCCGAGATGGTCGCGCGCATGGACATTGGTTTTCAGTTTGACGCCGGAGGCGGGGATTGAAATAGCTATTTTTAGTCCGTCACAAGAGACATCATGCGTCGGGTCTCGCGACACGTCACCCAGAACGATCGGTACAAGATGAGCAAGGCGAACGGTTTCACAGCAGGTCCGACGCGCTCCGGCGAGCTCGCCATACACGGTAATGTCGCTTCGCAGCTTTATGACGACCTTAGGCGGCGGATCATTTCGCTGGACCTGCCGCCAGGTACGGTGCTGCTGCGCGCCGAATTGGCGGCGGAATACGGCGTTAGCCAGACACCCCTGCGTGAGGCGTTGCAGCGCATAGAGCAGGATGGACTTCTGCATGTGCATCCGCAGTCGAAGACCGTTGTCAGCAAGATTGACATTGCCCGCATCTACGAGGCGCATTTCATGCGCGTGGCTTTGGAAACCGAGGTGGTGCGCCAGTTGTCGCGCCAAGGCGCCAACGAAACCATATCCGACGCCAAAGCGATCATCCGCATGCAGGAGGCCATCGCCGATCAGCCCGATCAGTTGCGCACCTTTCAGGAACTGGACGATAGCTTTCATCGCGTGCTGTTCAGTGGCGTCGGACACGAGCGTTTGCATCAGCTCGTCAACGCTAGGTCCGGACACCTTAATCGTATGCGCAAAATGCAGCCGCATGATGAGATAAAAATCCGCCATATCCTCGATGGACACCGAGAGATCGTCGATGCCATTCTCAAGGCCGATGAGGATGCGGCAATCAACGCCATGCGGGCGCATCTCAGCCAGACTGTAACTAACGCACCAGAGTTACGTGAGAAGCACCGCGACTTCTTTACCTAGCTAATTAGGGACCACTCTATAAGGTGCGTAGTCCGAGCTTCCCTACTCTTCTTTCCGCTGCCGGCCCCCCGCCCGGCGCACGACATCATCCAAGCCCGACATCGCGGCATCAAGATCCGCCATGATCCGGTCCAGTTGGCCCTCGTCGCGCCCTCCCTTCATTCGGTCCAACGCACCGATCTGCTTCATGCGTTCGCTCGGCCCCTCGCGGCCGGCGCACACACCGCGACGAGCGGCCCCTGCCCCTCCCGCATGTCCCATCTGTACGGCCAGAGACGGCAGCGCCCAGAACCGCGAGGTGTTGCGGGCGGTGAGATTGCTGAGGCAGCCGGCATCGACGAGTTCGCCGATCAGCGACAGGGCGGTCCGGCGCGTCACGCCCAGATGATCCATGACCATCGCCGAGCTGATCACCGGCTGCGTCCGCAGATGGGCGATCAGGTCGCCAAGGCGCGACCGCCCATGCGCAGACGACGTCATGGCCGAGAGACGTGCCAACTCATGGCGCAGGGTCCCCAGATGACCGAGATCATGAGAGAGGCTCCGCGTGGCGGCCTCCAGGAACGTGGCCAGCCCGGTCATCGGCGACCAGACCCGGAAGCCGGTGCGGGTCAGCGATACGGAGGGCGGCACGATCCACCCGGCCACTGCCGGCATCAGCAGGCCCCCTGCCCTCTCGTCCAGCTCATCAGAACCGGCCCTTCGATCAGGAGACAGGCCCTGCAGATGACGCGCGGCACCCTCCACGGCCATGAAGATCAGCCGCTCGGCCACCGGGCTGCTGCGCCGGGAACGGAAGGCATAGCTGGCCGCTGCGCGCCATCCCGCCAGGATCGGAACGTGAGACCAGGCGCGACCAGCCTCCACGACCAGGGGCAGCTCCGCATCCTCGAGACGATCGCCCTCGTCGCGTGTCTGACCGATGGGCGTGGCGGCCGCTTCGATCCGGCGCAGCGCCGCGACCGGTTCGCCGAACGGATCCCCGGGCCGCCGGATGACGGTCAGAACCTTCAGAGCCATCTCGGCCGCCCGGGCATCCTCTTCCATCGCGGTGCTGCTGGTGAGACGCAGCACCATCCCCTGCGTGGAGATGCGCTCGCCTTCGAGGCCGACCGAGGCGGCAGCCTCCAGAAGGCTTGTCTCCATCCGCCACAGTGCAGCCAGGGCGGGGTCGGCCAAGAGGATGCCTTCGACCCTCGCTGCGTGGGTCTCGGCACTCAGAAGAAGCGATCCGACATCCATCTGATATCCCATGATTATGCCGCCAACAGTTTAGCATATTGCCAGCATTCTGCAGTTGCCTAGTACTTTCAGATGTTGGCTGAAGTCATTCCCATCCCGCCACTCAGGCAAATGAGATCCCGAAGGCGTTGGAATACGGCCCAGAGAGCGCAGGAAGGCGCGCATTTCCGTCCTCTGCTGGACGCAGTGGCTCTGCGCATCCGTAGGGCAGACGCAGATATCGGCGTTGCATCTGTTTACAAACGGTCGTTTACTGACGCCTACACGTTATGAAAGATGGCCCTCCATGCCGCTGATTGGCTATGCCCGCGTCTCTACGGATGATCAGACACTGCTGCCGCAGGCCCAAGCTCTGAAAGCCGCAGGTTGCTCAGTCATCCGCGAGGAGCACGGCTCCGGAGGCAATCGCGCCCGCCCCGTCCTGACAAGCGTCCTGGACGGTATCCGCAAGGGAGACACGCTGGTCGTCGTTCGGATCGACCGACTGGCCCGATCCCTCTCGCATCTGCTGGAGATCATCGAGCAACTCGAAGCACGGGGTGCGTTCTTTCGGTCCATCGAGGATCCGATCGATACGGCATCGCCCCAGGGGAAGTTCACGCTTCAGGTGCTTGGGGCGGCGGCCGAGTTCGAGCGGGCCCTGATCCGTGAGCGCACAAAAGCGGGACTAGCCAGCGCACGTCTCGAAGGCCGCATTGGCGGAAATCCCGGGCTGCGTTCCCGAAACCCGGAGGCGCTTCGCAAGGTACGCCTGGCGCGGCATGACGGCTACATGGAGCGCGTTGCCAAGACTGCAGCGGATTGGGTTCCCCATGTACGCAGGCTGCGCCCACACATGGCCTGGGAGGATATCCTGCGGATCACAAACGCCGCCCTGCCCGAGAACCGACAATGGACGCAGCCTCGGCTCTTGAGGGCTGTGCGGGCTTATGTTCGGGACGGCTTTCTTCCCGAAGAGGTGCTCGGGCGTGCTGCCCGGCGCGTTGGCGACGACCGTCTGCCGGCGATCGTGGCTGCGATAAAGGGGGCTGATCCCCAGATCACCCTGCAGGCCATCTGCGATCGCCTAGAGAAGATGCGTGAGCGCACCCCCCGCGGGCGGACAACGTGGCAGCCCTCATCGGTCAAGATGCTGCTGGCACAGGCTGAGAAGTTTGGGATGCGTTCTCCATCAGCACCACACTGATCTACGGCTCTTTGTCCGTCTAAGTCTTGCCCGACGACAAATCGCTTGCGCGAATCCGACTTGATTGGCAATAGTCACGGAAAAGGGCGATCAAACGCCAAAATCCGTGACCGAGTTTGGGGCAGTGACGATAGTGACTAGGGCTAACACACAGGAAAACCTGAATGCTGTAATTCGGGGCCACTCGGAACTTCTCGCATCTCAGCTTCACTCGCAGCGGGAAAGTTTGTTCCCACCCGATGCATCCAAAACAATGCGTAAATTTACGTCAGGTGAAGCCGCGGCTTTGCTCGGCGTGAATGACTCATATTTACGCAAGCTTCATCTAGACGGCAAGGGACCTTCCCCAGAGGTTACATCGGGTAATAGACGACAGTACTCTGCCGACGATATTCAGTGCTTGAGAGTTTTGCTGGAGAAAACTGCGCGGAAGCCTGGCGACTATCTACCTGGCCGCCGTTCGGGCGACCATTTGCAGATCATCGGGGTTATGAACTTCAAAGGTGGCTCTGGAAAGACCACATCTGCTGCTCACCTTGCCCAACGACTGGCGCTCAAAGGTTATCGTGTTCTGGCAATTGACCTTGACCCTCAAGCATCGTTGACAGCTCTCCACGGTGTTCAGCCTGAGTTTGATCTACCTAACGGCGGCACTCTCTATGATGCCATTCGGTATGATGCGCCCGTTCCAATAACAGAAGTAATCAGGCCGACATACATCCCGAATTTGGATCTTATACCTGGCAACTTGGAGCTGATGGAGTTCGAGCATGAAACTCCACGAGCACTTTCGCGCGGTAGTGCAGGATTGTTTTTCTTTCGCGTGAAGGAGGCATTGGCCAAAGTTGATGACAGGTACGACGTTGTCGTAATCGACTGTCCGCCCCAGTTAGGCTTCCTCACGATGTCTGCATTGTCAGCCGCAACGGGTGTCTTAGTCACAATCCACCCGGAAATGCTTGACGTGATGTCCATGAGCCAATTCCTTCGCATGACTGCAGACTTAATGGATGTCATTGCAGACAGTGGTGCGGATATGTCCCATGACTGGATGCGGTATCTTTTAACCCGCTATGAGCCAACAGATTCTCCGCAAAACCGCATAGTCGCTTTTCTGCGCACGATGTACTCGGACAAAGTTCTCAATGCCCCAATGCTTAAATCCACTGCAATTTCTGATGCCGGATTGACAAAGCAAACACTTTATGAAGTCGAGAGGAGCGCATTTACGAGGTCCACTTACGACAGAGCAATCGAAAGTCTGAATGCAGTCAATGATGAGATCTCGCAGCTAATTCAGAAAACGTGGGGGCGGTAATGGCAAATAGCAAGAAACGGCGCATGTCGATGCTGGACAATCTCTCAGGAGCAGGTACCGCACCGCCCGCTGGAACCATGATGTCGAGTAATCGAGCGCTTAGATCGGCGCGTGATGCGGTTGATGCTCACAACGTATGGGATCTTGATCCGGCGCAAATTGATGATGATCGTTTCGCAGATAGATTAGACCCCAATGACGTTCAGGATCTTCGAACCTCTATCGAGCAAAACGGTCAGACTGTCCCGATTCTTGTGCGTCGACATCCAAGTGAAGCGGACAGATACCTTCTGGTTTATGGCCGCCGCCGCCTTGAGGCCATCAAAGGCTCAGAGCGAACCGGAAGGATTAGGGCGCTCATTGCAAATCTCGATGACACGGCAGCGCTGAAGGCCCAGGTTTCTGAGAATACCGGACGGCGTGACCTTAGCTATATTGAGCGAGCCTTGTTTGCCCATGAGCTACTTAACAGTCAGTTTGGCAATCAAACACAAATTGCCGAAGTACTGAATGTGACCCGTTCGGCAGTTTCGATGGCCATTGCTTTGGCAAAAGCAATTGATCCTGCTCTCGCCCGCGCCATAGGACCGGCTCATGGTGTTGGCAGACCCCGTTGGGAAGCGCTAGCGAAAGATATGTCGGCGGCAGGCTCCGACCAGGGCTTGCTGTGCTCCATCGCTGAAAGTGCGCGCAGCCAAGGGGCTTTTGAAGCTGGTGAAATGAACGACGAGGTTCCCGCCTTGGATGCCTCTGTTGTAGCGTTTGAAGCAGTTTCAAAACATGTCAAACGGCAGATCAGCCAAAAACGTGAACGGCCACATGTTAACAAAGCAGTGGCGTTGACCATTGACGGCAAGCCTGCCGGATCCGCGAAAAGGACGGATGGTGCCATCCGCCTGGACTTAACGAACGTTGACGACGGCTTCGCTCTTTGGCTCGCGGATCAAGCTCAGAATATTGTTTCTGAACTTCATGATCGGTGGAAGCAAGATGCGTGAGAATAAGTGCGGCGCCTCTAGCGGCGCATCAAAACGCAAAATGCGGATCAATGAGGGCGAGTTCACAGCTGTGAACATTAGTTCGACTGAAACTAATGACCCCATTCAGCGACCACCTACGTCACGCTCCACACGTTATCGGGCTCTTGCATGTGGAAACTGGGCTGCGATTGCCCTGCCTGAGCGGCGTGGATTTCGTGTCTTGGAACAGCTTAGCAGCGCTGATCTGCTTCTGTTCAATATGTTACAGGAGTACCCATCATGGATTAAGTCGTGATCAACCTTAACGAAAAACCCCCCGCGCGGGGGTCCGCACGAGGGGGTTTGGGAAAAACTCAGGATTGGCGTCCTGAATTAGCAGCTAGTTTTCACCTGCTATAGTTATCCTCCCACTCCCAAAAATCAAGAGCAAACAGCGCATCTGTGCGAACGGATACGGCTTGCCTGCGGACACCGCGCTTCTTGATCGAGGAGCAGCAGATGAGTATCAACAAGGCCGCAGAACGCGGCAGTTTTTTCAAACGCATCAACCGCGTCATTGATGGCGCGCGTGCCGATGGCAGTGCGGCCGATCGCAAGCCTATCCATGGCAATTCGCGCCGTAAGGGATCATGCGAGGCGTCATTCTGGCGCGGGACGTCACGCCAGGACGTGCAGAAGGTCCTGATGGCGGCCCGATACTATGACCGTGCAAAGAAGGAACGCGGCAAACGGAACGGCCCCCTCGGCGGGATCGCTTTGGAGGTTTTAGCGCTGTTCGCGAATTTGGTGAACTTCAAGTCGGGCCGACTGGACCCGTCCCTGGACTACATCACCGAAAAACTTTGCCGGTCGCGAGACGCGGTTGTGCGGGCACTAAAGGCACTGCGCGATCATGGCTTTCTGGACTGGCTGCGCCGCTTTGAGCCTGTCCTGAACGAGGGCCGGGGACCGCAGGTCCGGCAGGTCAGCAATGCTTATCGCTTGTCCGCCCCTAAACGCGCCCTTGCGCTTCTCGGGCGGTGGGCTGGTCGGCCGGCAGCGCCGGATGACGACCAGGCAGCGCGCGAGGACCGCGTCGCAGTGGAAGCAGAGCATGTCGAGACCCTCGACCTGGCTGGACTGGCAGCATTCAAGATCGAGGACTCAGCTCTTGCGAAGGCTCTCGCACTGATGGGCAGGGCCATAGATTTACGCGAGTCCGCCAAGCGGACTGAATCCCAATCTATCTCTTTCTCTTATGCTCAAACCCAATGATGATGCCGCACATTGGGACCCTAACGCACGCATACGTCAGTTCTAGCCAGAATATATCAAGCCGGTGAGCGGACGCAGCACCCTTAGATAAAACCGCAGTTCTGGCGGAGCGGTTGTAGTGGCTGTGAATAACAGCACAATGCGGCAGCGAGCCAATACAGGACCGTTTCGCGCCGTGATGCGTTTCTACAGAAGCTTTCTTGCGGCCTTTAGCTTGTGCTGCACCATCTCAGGGCCGGTATCTGCAAACAGCATTTCAGGCCAAGCAAGCGTAATGGACAGTGACACCATCAAGATCAGGGGCGAACGCATCAAACTTGTTTCGGTTGACGCACTTGCTTCCCGGCAGACCTGTCTTGATGCTGGAGGCTGCGCCTGGCGCTGTAGTCTACAGGCGGCTTTGGCGCTGTCAGACATATCGCGTCCAGCCCGATAGTCTGTCTTTCGCAAGGCAGGGACCTGTACTGTGTAAGCGCGACGCGGCCCCCCTCCTGCCGCTTCTGATCTGACCGGGCCATTTTCTGTACGCATGAGCGTTGGAGGTGTTGGTTTGGAACGAGACGGCAAAGTGGGCGTCCATTTGGACGGCCCAGGGGACGGCAGGGTTTCTCGGCTAGAGGTGATCGAGGGGCCGAGCGGGCGTCGGCGGCGCACGAAGGCGGAGCGGGCGCGGGTCGCTGCGGAGAGCCTGGTGCCGGGGGCCTCGGTAACGGATGTCGCGCGGCAGCACGGGACGACGCGCTGGCAGGTCTACGACTGGCGGAAGAAGTTGCGGACGGGGCAGCTTGTCGTGCCCGAGAGCGTGGCGGCCCTGCCGATGTTTGCAGAGTTGGTCGTCGAGGGTCCCGCAGCGGCGATGCCGGCAGAGACGGAGGTCGCCACCGGCGTGGAGATCGTTGTCGGCGATGTCGTGATCCGCGTCGGGGCCGACGCCGATGAGATCCTGCTGACCAGGTCCATCCGGGCGGCGCGGACGGCGACATCATGATGCTCGGTCAGGGAGGGCCAACAAAGGTCTATGTGGCGACGCGCCCGGTGGACTTCCGCAAGGGGATCGATGGCCTCGCGCTGGCGGTGCAGGAGATGTCCGGGCTCGATCCATTCTGTGGGGCGGTCTTCGTCTTCCGCTCGAAACGGGCGGACAGGATCAAGCTGCTGGTTTGGGATCAGACCGGAATGGTGCTCGTTCACAAGCGCCTTGAGGGAGGCAAGTTCGTCTGGCCGCAGATGCGGGACGGAGTGATGCGGATCTCCTCGGCGCAGCTGGCGGCTCTGTTCGAAGGGTTGGATTGGCGGCTGGTGCGGCCGGAACGGGCGCGGCGTCCGCTGGTCGCAGGGTGAGCGGGCGGACGCACGGGAATTCCCTGTTTTTGCTAGCCAGAACCGCGTTTGCGTGATTCACTCCGAGGCATGGATGCCGATGCCCTCAGCCGTGAGAACGCTCATCTGAAGGCCCGCCTGACCGAGGTCGAGGCGGCGCTCGTGGAGGTGCAGGAGGCCAATCGTCGGCTGGAGGGCATCCTGCGGGCATCGCAGCGCGAGCGCTTCGGCAAGAGTTCCGAGAAGCTGTCACCCGACCAGTTCAATCTGCCGCTCGAGGATGCCGAACTGGCCCAAGGCGTCCTCGCGGCCGCGCAGGAAAAGGCAGAGGCCGCGCTTGCCCAAACGCGCGGGGAAGAACCTCGCAAGCCCGCGCGCAACCGCGGGCATCTGCCGGCGCACCTGCCCAGGGTCGAGCGCGTGATCGAGCCCGCCAGCATCCAATGCCCCTGCGGCTGCGGTGAGATGGCCCGGATCGGGGAAGATATATCCGAGCGGCTCGACGTAATCCCGGCGCAGTTCCAGGTGCTGGTGACGCGGCGCCCGAGATACGCCTGTCGCCGCTGCTCGCAGGCCGTCGTGCAGGCGCATGCCCCTGAGCATGTCGTCCCTGGCGGGCTGCCGACCGAACGGCTGATCGCGTGGATCATCGTCTCGAAGTTCGGCGACCACCTTCCGTTCTACCGCCAAGCGGGGATCTTCGAGCGGCAAGGTCTCCACCTCGACCGTGGCACACTCGGCAACTGGACGGGGCGCGCCTGCTTCCACCTGATGCCTGTCATCGACCACATGAAGGCTCATCTGCGCAGCGCCGACCGGATCTTCGTGGACGAGACCCGCGCGCCGGTGCTCGATCCGGGCCGGAAGGCTACCAAGAGCGGCTACTTCTGGGCCGTCGTGTCCGACGATCGCGGCCATGGCGGTGTCGGTCCGCCCATCGTGCTGTTCCACTACGCCCCCGGCCGAGGACGGGAGCATCCGCTAAAGTTCCTCGCCGGATACCGCGGCCGGTTCCTGCAATGTGACGCCTACCAGTCCTACAACGCGCTGACCGAGATCACGCGCGATGAGGGGCCGTGGCAGTTGGTCAATTGCTGGACCCATGTCCGCCGTCGCTTCGTGAAGCGCTTTGAAAGCGAGGGCTCGCCCATCGCCGAGGAGATGCTGCGCCAGATCGCATTGCTGTATCAGATCGAGAAGACCGTGCGCGGCCAGGCTCCCGCCGACCGTCTCGCCGTCCGGAGCGCCCAGGCCGCCCCGATCATCGCCGCGCTCAAGCCCTGGCTTGGAACTCAGCTGTCGCGCATCCCGCAGAAATCCCTTCTGGCCGAGGATATCCGCTATACCCTCGCGCATTGGCCCGGCCTGATCCGCTTCCTCGACGACGGCACCCTCGAGCTCGACACCAACCCGGTCGAAAACCAGATCCGTCCGATCGCGCTGACCCGCAAGAACGCCCTCTTCGCCGGCAACGAGGTCGGCGCCGAGAACTGGGCCATGCTCGCCTTGCTCGTCGCCACCTGCAAAATGGCCGGCGTGAACCCCGTCGACTATCTCGCCGACACCCTCCGCGCCATCCTCGACGGACACCCCAAATCCCGCATCGAAGACCTCATGCCCTGGCGGCACGCACAGCCGTCAAGCCTCACCGCATAGGGCCGCGACGTCGCGCTTACTGTACTGTGGCGCATAGCTTTGCCTTTTCTGTCAGGCAGTCTGTCCCTGGTGCCTGCCAGTTTGACAAAAGCGGACAGTCATAGGTCGGCGTAGCATCGACGTGAATAGCCTCTATAGCTGCCGGTCGGCTGGCGCCGTGGTCGCGAAGCCGCATTCCCGGAAACGGCCGTTCGGCCAGAGGTGATCAAGTTCGGGAAAGCGGCTCCGGTCATTGATCCATGTAGGTATCCTGCCAACAACTCAGGCAAAGATCGCCGCCCATCGGCGAGCTTTTGCGGGCGTGGATGACTTCACCGCAGGACCTGCAGGTCACCTCTGAGCCGTGGCCGCAAAGGAAGCAAACTGGGTCATCGATCTCTATGACGAAAGTCTCACGCAGGCACTTCTTGCATTCGACATACGGCGGATCGCCCCCGTCCTTGGCGGCCAAATAGGCATCACCCGCGAACACCTCTGCGACCACGAGCTCGACAAAATCGGGCGCGTCCAACAATGTTCCGCAGCCATGGCAGCCACCGTCGATCATCTCGGGGTTATCATTATCCGCGTTCGACTGTCGAAGCAGGGTCAGTCCACAGGAGGCACATGATGGAAGATTATCCTTCTCAAGGTGGTTGAACCAAGGCATTGCGGCGAGTGTCGCGAGGCACTCCACTTGAAGCTTGCGGTAAAGCTGATCTTGCTCAGCGATATATGTCCAGCTCGATCCGAGCACATCGGCAGGGCTTTTGCTAAGAATCCGGAAGAAGTCCGCAACGATCGGGAAGCACGCACCCATTGCGGTCTCGATCGTGGGCCTCGTGTGCGAATGGGAGGAATGCTCGATGTCGTTGCGCATGGATCTCAGAATGTCGAAGGCCGTTTTCGCCGGGCCCTTCACCCAAGGGAGCCCGAGATCCTTGAAGCGCTCTTCGAGCTCAGCCACATCGATTGTCGCGTTGCCCTTGGCCTCAAAGCGTATCCCGCCGATCCCGTCAGAGACCGGCCGGTGTCGCGATGCTAGCAAAATCTTCGGATCTGCTCCCGGGGCGCGGCTGAGCAGGCATTCCTTGCCCAACAAGAGAATGCCGGAGTAGAAGTTCCTGATGGCACTTATCGCTCGCTTCGGATCCCGCGACCTGATGTCTTCGATGCCGAGCTCGATAGAGTCTGCCGCGTTCTTGAGAATGGATGCCATAATTCTTCCGTCCGTTTGACTGCTCGTGGCTTGTCATGCGGCGAAGGCGAACGCCCCCTCACGTCCTATCTTTGAGGTTCACGTTGATCTCCTGGCAATGGCATCGCAGTTGATCGGCAGACGCTTGTGTAGGATATAGATAGGGAAGAGAGCCGCACTTCGGATTGCGACATCTCATTTCTTCGAAATAGGCTCTATACGCGTTTGCCACTTTTCGAAATTCTCCGCTGTCTAAGTTTTCCCATTCATTGAAGTGGACAGCGGGATTGATCGCCCAACGCTCAGTCGCCGTAGCGGCGGCAAGCTGGCGGTTCAACTCTTTCTTCTCGAAGAGTGTGCCTTTCTCCGCGTCATGACCCCAAGCCATCGCGACACGGACACCCTTCTCTAACCTGTTCTGATACTGGCGCTGCACGGCCGGAAGCAGATCCTCCAACCCATAATTGCCGTCTGCCCGGAAATTTACCGGAGCACGGAGGTTGTCTGCGAGGACGTGGCAGATGTATTCTAGGTATCTGCGCAGCAGCCAGGCGGCACGCGGTACGTCGCCTTTCTCCAGCTGGACCTCGATTTCCGGCCAGATGTCTTGATCGTCCCATATTCGAGGGCCAAGTTCCGCGCTCCATCCCCCGAACATCTGGGTCTTTTCAATCAGCTTCTCGGTTTTCATGAATTGCAGCCATACCCTATCATGCGTGGTAAGGATAAACTGCGTATCAGGAAACCTCATGCGCAAGAGCCGACACACTTCTCGACGATGGCCCGTATCGACCGACATCAAAACATCGTCGAGGACCGCGAAGGTAAACCTTTCGCCGAGCGTATGACGCATGAGCGCCAGGTATAGGCAGAGGCCCATACCATCCTGGTGACCCTCGCTGTGGTATGCTCCAGGCGGGAATGCTCCCCGGCCATAGAAGTCGACCTCGAAGCTGAGCTTGGATGGCTCCGCTTTCAGTTTACCGATGAATGTTCCTTCATCGTCATTCAGGATTTTGTAGAGCTCTGTGAATTCTGCAGCGACCGCCTCATAGATCCCTTCCAGAACCGCGGTGGAGGTGACGCCGTAATGCTGATCCACCTTTTGCGCGATCGCCTTGCGCTTGTCGGCTTCCTTATCCAAGCGCGCCGCCTCTACCAGCTTCCCGTATCGCTCCTGAGCCACCGCGAGCGCGAATACGGCCGCCTCTCTCGCTGACGCCTCAGGCAAGGCGGTAACTAGTTTCTCGATAGCTTCGATGCCGCCGAATACGGTGGAGGGCGGCTTCCATTCGAGTTCTGAAAGAGCCAAGAACAGCGCGCCTGGATCCTCGGGAGTCGCCTCGAACTTATTTGCTAGTTGCTTGAAGCTTTTCAGGGCTTCCGCATAGGTGACAAACACCGAGGGGTTCAGGTCCGTGCTGAGTTTGGTGCCGTAGCCATGCAGCTTCCTCAACTCGTCGAGGCGGCAATCGATCGCGTCTTCGATGACCCCGAGTTGTTCGCGCAGGCGCGTCAGAAGCTCGCCCACCGCAGCTACATCCAGCAGCTTTTGCTGGAGATGGGTGCGCAGCTCCTTCTGGTCCCAAGGGCGGTCACAAAGGGGGCACGCGTCTTCGCACAGGATTTCCAATCCCGTCAAAATCAGCCCGTGCCGCCGTGCGAGCGCTAGAGCTTCCGCATCTTCCTTGAGTTCGCGGAGCACATCCAACCCCTTGGACATTGCATCCGTCCACGCCATGGGAGGAGTTCCAAGCAACGCGGTCTTGAAGGACGCTATCTCCTCAAGCGCAAGGTTTCTCGCCACCGTAACGGTCGTCTTGTTCTCCGGCTGATTGGCCGCGATGTCGTTGAAGACCGTATCGGCGGCGAGGGCGGTCAGATCCGCTTGGCCCAGCACATTTCGATGCGTATTGATCGTCGCGAGGAGCAGCTCCCGGCTAAGTTTTCCCCCGATCACGACTGCGGTCAGATCGTCCTCGGCTCTGGTCTTGGCTGATGCGGCGTCACGGGCATTTTTCTCAGCGCTTCGGGCGAACGTTCCGAAGGCTTTCCGTAGCTTTCCGATTTGGTCGAGCCTGAGAAGATTTTGCACGTCGGCAGAACGGCGGGCGGGCGGGGTGATGATGTATTTTGCAATTTCACGTCGTGACAGCGCAAACTCGGGGTGCGCTTGAAGCGCACGGATGGTCGCCTCTTCGGGGCCGCCCGCCGGTGTCACTATCAATTGCTTTGGCGCCTTGACGGTTCTTGTCAGAACAACGTCCCTACCAAGCGAAGGGATGTGCGCCGTTATGGTCACCTTGGATTTCTCGGGTTCCGCGCGCAGATCCACATGCGGCGCGTGTTTGCTGACGCTCAATTCCCCCTGACCTTCACCGGTGAGCCGGGTCAACGATCCGGTGAGACCGAATTCAATCGCATCGACCACGCCACTCTTCCCGGTGCCGTTCGACCCGCAAATCCCGAAGCTTTTGCCGTCAAGATCCAAGGTCATTTTGCGGATCCCCCGAAACTCTTCGATGTGGATCTGTTTGATCTTGATCATGTCGACACCCCGTCAACGCCGCCTTCTGGAGCGCCGAAGAGGGCCACTTCGATTTCCTCAGGTTTGGGAACCTTGCCAATCTGAAGAAGCGCATGGAGTCGAGCAATCGACGCGCCATCAACCCCGTCATCCGCCTCAAGAGCATCCCTGAATTGTTGCAAGACTTTTTCAAAAGTAGGAGAAATCGGCTCATCCAGATCAATAGGCATATAAAATCCGTCCTTGAGGGCGAGCTTAGCTCACATCAGCCGCCAGATTGCAGTGCATGAGGCCGGAAACTCGTCTGTGATCTAGCAATAGTTTGAGGAGGAAGTCATCGAATATTAGCGCGGTCTCAGATCAAGCTCCGGTGCCTTGAATTGGACGTAACACTGCGATGCCAAGAATTTTCTAGCGCTGACATTACCCGCACCGGATCATTCTAGATCGGGTCCGCGCTGTTCGGCGGATGCGATGCCTCCGCTAGTGCTGTTCGGCAGGGACAGTGGTGGCAGGTGATGATCCGCTATTCTCATCGGGCTGGTCTGCGCCACGCTGCAAGTGCCGAGATGCGTTGAACACCACATGGCCCTCGCGACTGCCCGGTTGTTTCCTGCGCCGAGGGCTCGGAGCCCAAGGCGATTGCTGTATCACGCGCGGATGTCCGCATTCCTTGGTGAGCTGCGGGTGCCTCGCTGCGATGCCATTGGGCCGCTTTCTGCGCCGTCACTGTCGTTCATTTTGGACGCAGCGAACGGCAGCTCCCCGCCCTCAATTGCTCCAAGCGCATGCGCGGTCTGGGACTTGTGCAGGCGCAGCGAATGACCGGAAGGTCCCGCAAAGCAGACGGATTAGGATGGCGATCAACAGTCAGCTTTGCGGGACCTTTCGGCCATTGAGTGCGCCTACGCTAAGACCGTTCGCAATTGCAGCATCAGCGACGTGCTGGGCGGAAAGCCGCCGCTAAAGATTCCTGATATTTACAGGTCTAGAGTCCGGAAGCAGCCGCTCGTCATCCCATATTCTTATCAAAGCGCGGCCACTCACACACACCTACTCGAACGCCGCTACGAATTCGGCGACGATGGCCTTTTCGCGCTGCTGGCACGCCGGCTCTCAGGCGTTACGTCGACACAGGGCGATGTCAGCTGCGCAGCGGATGCGTTCCTGCGCGCCAGCGTCAGCGCTGACCTTTTGATCGAATTGACTAGTCAGCATTTATCACGCGTCAGCCGTGCCCCACACGCAAGAGTGACGTAGAAATGGCAGAAAACGGCGAAGCCGTTGGGCGTTTACGCCAGCTGCAGCGTTCTAGACGTCACATGGCGTCGGCATCAGGCCGACGCGATCCTGTTCGACCGGAGTGCCTTGATGAAAATGATATCCCTTCTGGCCATGAGCCTGTCCCTGACCACCCCCGCCCTTGCCCAGGACGCAGCCACGGATGCGCCCGCGATCGCGCGTGAAGCTGGCGACGGCGTTGTGCGTCTTTATGGTGCGGGCGGGCCGCATAGCGCGCTGCAGAAGG
The DNA here is from genome assembly GCF_024105395.1 of Paracoccus sp. 08. Lineage (NCBI taxonomy): Bacteria > Pseudomonadati > Pseudomonadota > Alphaproteobacteria > Rhodobacterales > Paracoccaceae > Paracoccus > Paracoccus sp. 08. Next base: position 61,590 of record NZ_WEKR01000067.1, read on the forward strand.
TCGCCGATGTCTGGCAGGCCGAAACGGGCACCGAGGTTGCAATCACCTTCGGACCGGAACCCACATGGTCCGATCAGGCGCAGGCCGATGCCGACATCATCTGGGGGACGTCCGAGCAGTCGATGACGGCGTTTCTGGAAACCTACACCTCGTTCTCGTCCGATCAGGTTCAGCCGATCTACCTGCGTCCCGCCATCATCGCGGTGAAGGCCGGCAACCCCAAGGGCATCACCGGCTTCGACGATCTTCTGGCCGACGGCGTCAAGATCGTCGTGACCGAGGGCGCCGGCGTCGGCAACACATCGGGCACCGGAGTTTGGGAGGATATCGCAGGGCGAACGGGCAACCTGGACGATGTTGTGGGCATGCGCCGCAACATTGTGGCGTTCGAGCACGGGTCGGGCGCCAGCTTCAAGGCGTTCACCGATATGGACGCGGATGCCTGGATCACCTGGCCGGACTGGACCGCGCGCAATCCCGACGTTATCGAGGCCGTATCGCTGTCCGAGGACCGCGCGATCTGGCGCGACCTGAACGTCGCCATCGCGCCGGATGCTGACCCGGAGGCGCAGGCCTTTCTGGACTTTCTGGTTACGGACGAGGCGCAGGCGCTGATGGAAACCGAAGGCTGGACCCGCTGAAGGGGTCCACGATCCAGCATCTCTAAAGCATGAGGTTTGACCTGACCGGAGATCTGTCCAACGCAATGCGATTGAATGCGAACCCTCATCGTCAGCCTGAAGTCCCGGCTTGAACGGCGATGGAATGAGCAAGACGCCAAACGTAACCCCCCGCCTGCAAGCGGGGGGTTTTTCGTTCAGTTCCGTCGTGGAGAAGAGCCATCGATCATCTCAGGGCTCGACGTTGTCTGCCTTGGTCGCGCTTGCGACATAGTGGGACAGAGCGTCCAACTCCTCGTCCGTCAGGCTATCATACGGCGTCATCGGTCCGACGCCGTTCACCAACGCCCGCATGACGCGGTCATAATCGGGACGCATGGTGTCGAGGTTCGGCCCGATCTCTCCCATTGTCTCGGCATCGGCCAGGGTATGGCAGATCGAGCAGGACGGCTCTGCCCCTTGTGTGAAAAGTGCCTTGCCCATGTCGATCCGGGCAGAGTCTGTTTCAGCTACAGCCATACCTGACAAGGATGAAAGCAAAATGGCCGCGGCACTCAGTGTCTTGTTCATGTGTTTTCCGTTGATCTGAGGGGTGTCCGGCACGAACCGCCAGCCGCGTGTGTCATGCCACTTCGATTTCGATGCCGGGCGCGCGCCACCCATTATGATTGTATCCGGGGTCGTTGGGCTCAGTCTGCTCAGGCTGCTGGTTTCCGTCCGCATCCGTGGCTCGGCTGACCAGCCGATACGTGCCGGGCTGCAGATCCATCTGTGCCACAAAGGGACGCCACGCAAATTTCCCGAGATCAGGTCCGATGAACTCTGCTGTGCTCCACGTCTGGCCATCATCCGCAGATACTTCGACTGATGCGACGTTGGTTGTTCCGCCGAACGCCACACCCGTGACCTGAACGCGACCAGCCTGGGTCGCATCCAACGGGCCGGTGATCCAGGATTTGACCGACATCTGCCAGACCGACGGATGGTCCGGGCCGCCTTCTTCACCCACAGGCTGCAACCGATAGCGCGTCTGCTGGATCAGCGCTGGCGACTGCTCCGCGGTCATGGCGACCTTGGTGACGTATTTCACGCTGTTGACGCCCGTAAACCCGGGGACGACCATGCGCAGCGGACCGCCATGGGCCAGGGAAATCGGCTCCCCATTCAGCTCCCACGCCAGCAAGATATCATCGAGCGCATCCAGGGGCACCGACCGCTCGACGAGCAATGTCAGCGGATCAAGTCCTTCGGGAAGCGTCTCTCCACCCGTGCCGGTCACGTATTCCATCCCCTCCGCAACTCCCCCCAGAGCGTCAACCACGACTCTCAAGGGCACACCCGTCCACATGACGCAGCCAGCAGCACCAACCTGCCAAGGTGTGCCGGACGGCTCGTGCTCAAAATAGGCACGACCGTTCCCGGAGCATTGCAGGACCATGGCAACAGTCGTGATCCCCATTGTCTTCAGTTCGGCCAGCGTCAGGCTCCGAGGCTCTGCCACGCCGTCGATGCTGACTTCCCATGCATCGCGATCGTCAAGAATGGAAGCAGGAGGCGGTGCCACATTGTTGCGGACATACAGCCTGTCCTCAGGCGTAAACGCAGAGGTTCCAAACGCAGACCGCTCCATCTCGATCGTGCTGTTGGAGTGCACGATCAGTGCATCGGCGTCTTTCCAACTGACATAGTCAGGCAGGGCCGTCACACTTTCCTGAGCTTGCACACGGACACCGCTGGCCATCACGGACAAGATGGCACCACTTCCGGCCAGCAGGCTTCGACGGCCTATCTTGAAATCACCCATCATCACTGAGCCTCCTCCCAAAGGTTTTGATCTTACTTTTGAGCCTAGCATGAAAAGAGGTTGGCGTGTCCACCGCCTCCTTTTGCGCGCCGCGTTATCAGAGCCGCTTCACGGGTGTCTATCCCTGACCGTCCGCTCCGCACCGTCCCGCATTGTGTCGATCTATCCTGACCCCGTGAGCGTCCGCTTTGGTGAACTGGCATAAGCAGAGCCTTCAACCAACTGAAGGAAATGCTTTGCCTAGCATTCGGTGGATAAGCCGCAAGGGATGCGAAGCATCATTTGCGGCTTATGATTTTTTGTTTTGCAGTCTCATGCTGACAGCATCAGGGCGGCAGCACCCGCCGGAACGGTGCGACGTGTGGCGATCATCTCAATCCTCCTTCAGGCAAGGGGCGACGAACAGATCACCCTGCCACGCCCCGCGCACGGTGCGAGTGGCTACGATGGCCCAGATCACGGCCAGCAGGGCCACCAGCATCAGGCCGAAGACGTGGATCGAGCCGATGGGCATCAGCGTGCCCAGCTTCAGCGTTGCCACCGCGAACACCCCGATGGGAAAGGTATAGCCCCACCAGCCGAGGTTGAACGGCAGCCCCTCGCGCAGGTAGCGCCCGGTGATCAGGGCGGCCATCGCGAACCACCACAGGCCGTAGCCCCACAGGATCATCCCGCCGATCAGACCGACGCCCTGCGCGGCGCCAACATAGGCGTCCAGCCCGTGCGCGGCGAAGATGGCGGGCGCAGCCTCGCCCAGGGTCATCAGGCCAAGCGCGCCGGTGCCGATGGGGCCAAGCGCCAGCCAGGCCGAGGCCGCCATCGACGCATGCGGCAGTTTGTGGATCGCAAGGCGCAGGACCAGCACCACCAGCACGCTCATCGCGATGGGCAGTGACAGCGCCCAGAGGGTATAAGACACCCACAGCACTGTCAGGCCGTTCCCGACATGCGGGGCCAGCAGCCCGCCCGTCACTGCCGCCACCTCGGCCGCGACCATGGGCAGAAGCCATACGGCGGTCATCTGGTCGATGGAATGGCTTTGGCGGGTGAACATCAGATAGGGGATGGCGATGCCACAGGCTGCGGCCATCGCGACGTCGATCCACCACAGCGTTTCCGCCAGCCCCACCGCGCCGCGATAGATCAGCAGGCCGTTGATGATCGTGGCCAGCCCCATCGGGATGCAGCCGAAGAACATCGACACGACCGAATGGCCGAAGACGCGGCGCGCCCCGTCGAAGAAGAACACCCACCGCGCCGCGTAAAGCACGCTGAACAGCGCGAAAAGGCCGATGTTTAGGATCCACAGCGCCTCGCCCACCGCGCGGAACGGGGTTTGCGCCAGCGCGATGGACAGGATGCCGGTGCCCATGGTGGCGGCGAACCAGTTCGGGGTGAACTGGCGCACCACCTCGCGCGGGCTGTCGAGGCGGCTGAGCGGTTGGAGGCCGAGCGATACGGCCCGCATTTTCTCGAAGGTCATGGGGTATCTCCTTGGGTATGAAGATAGTGGGGCTGGCGCAACCGATCCAACGGATTAAACTTGTCCGAATGATCGGATTAGACGATGGGACGATGATGGCGATCTGGATGCAGGCGGGATTGTGGGGGCTGGCGGGCGCATCGTCTCTGCTGATCGGCGTGGCGCTGGCATGGTTTGCGCCGTTTCCCAAACGGGTGACGACGGGGTTCATGGCGTTCGGCTGCGGTGTCCTGATCTCGGCCGTCAGCTATGACCTGATCCTGGACGGATTCGGCAAGGCGGGCATCTGGCCGGTGGTGCTGGGGGCCGTGGCGGGGTCGGTGCTGTATACGGTGGCCAACGCGCTGATATCGCGGAATGGCGGGCACCATCGCAAGCGGTCGGGAAAACAGCAGCGGCAGGCGGCACAGGGCGGCGGGTTGGCCATCGCGGCGGGGGCGTTTCTGGACGGGATACCGGAATCGGTCGTGCTGGGGGTGGGCATGCTGGACGGCGGCGGCGTCAGCATCGCCATGTTCGCGGCGATCGTCCTGTCGAACTTTCCCGAAGGTCTGTCCAGCGCAGTTGGGATGAAGGCTGCGGGGCGCGGCGCGGGGTATGTGTTCGGCCTGTGGGCGGCGATCGTGCTGTGTTCCGGCGCCGCGGCGCTGATCGGTGCAGCGGCCTTGGGGGATGCGCCGCCCTATCTGCTGGCGGCGGTGAATGCGCTGGCCGCCGGCGCCCTGCTGACCATGATCGCCGACACCATGATCCCCGAGGCGGTGGAGGGCGAACGCGGCGAGACTGGCCTTCTGGTCACGCTCGGGTTCCTCGTGGCCTTCGCCTTGTCGCATCTGGGGGCTGCCGCATGACGCTGGAACAGCTTCGCATCTTCATCGCCGTGGCCGAACGTCAGCATGTGACCGAGGCCGCCCGCGCGCTGAACCTGACCCAGTCCGCCACCAGCGCCGCCATCGCAGCACTTGAGGAACGCCACGACGTGCGCCTGTTCGACCGCGTGGGGCGCGGCATCGTGCTGACCGATCTGGGCCGCAGCTTCCTGCCCGAGGCGCGGGCGGTGGTGGCGCGGGCCGAGGATGCGGCGGGGTTCCTTGCGGCCTCGATGGGATTGCATCATGGGCGGTTGCGGCTGGTGGCCAGCCAGACGGTCGCGAATTACTGGCTGCCGAAGGTCATGCAGACCTTCCAGGCCGCCCATCCGGGGATCGCGTTGACTCTGCGCATCCTGAACACCCATGACGCGTGCCAGGCGGTGGCCGAGGGTGAGGCCGATCTGGGCTTTGTCGAGGANGAGGTGACCTCGCCCGCGTTCACCCTGATCCCCGCCGCAACGGACCGGCTGGTCGTGGTGGCGGCGAAGCCCGTGACCGATCTGGCAGCGGCGACGTGGATCCTGCGCGAACAGGGCTCTGGCACGCGCGCCATTCTGGAACAGGCGCTGGCGGCGGCGGGGATCGTGCCGCGCGTGGGGATGGAGCTTCCCTCGAACGAGGCTGTCCGTGCGGCGGTCGAGGCGGGCACTGGCGTCTCCGCCCTGTCGCGCGNGGTGATAGAGGCATCCTTGGCAGCGGGTCGGTTGTTCGAGATCGCGTTCCCCATCCCGCCGCGCCATTTCAACGCCGTGCGTCCCACCGGCCGCCATGTGAGCCGAGCCGCCCAAGCGTTTCTGGACCGCGCCCTTGGATGAGGTGCTGCGCGCCCTGATGGCGATTGCGTCCACCGACCGGCTGTTCAACCCTTACCGCGACCATGATCCGGCGGTGGAGGCTGCGGGTGCCCCTGAAATTCGCCGCTGCAACCTGCGCGTCTATCTGGAGGCGATGCCGAAGGGCGCGCCGCTGTGGCTGGGCGAGGCGATGGCACGACGCGGTGCGCGGCGCACCGGCATCCCGTTCTGCGGCGAGGAGGCGCTGCACCGCCTCGGCCTGCCATTGATTCAGCCGACCCGCTATGCGCTGCCCGACGGGCCGACCGCCTGTGCGATCTGGGCCGCCGTGTCGGACCCGCCGCCGCTGTTCTGGAACGCCGTCATGCAGCATCCTCATCATGCCGATGGCCGCACCCGCCCGCCGACCGTGGCCGAGATTGCCGCCAACATGCCCGCCCTGCATGCGCTGATCGCGTGGAAACGCCCGTCGCGCATCCTCTGTATCGGGCGCGTGGCCGAACGCGCGGCGCAGGGCTTGGGCGTTTCCGCCACCTATGTCCGCCATCCGGCGCAAGGCGGGTTGGCCGCATTCCGCGAGGGTGCCGCGTCATTCATCGAACAAGGCGATTGATCCAAGCGGAACGATGCGTTGGACGGTTGTCTTCCGCGGGCCTACCTATTCCCGCAACCTTAGGAGGACACCGTGACCACATCTACCCCCAAACGCATCGCCGTCACCGGCGCCGCCGGCCAGATCTGCTATGCCCTGCTGTTCCGCATCGCCAAGGGCGACGTCTATGGCCCCGACCAGCCGGTAATCCTGCAACTGCTGGACCTGCCGCAGGCGCAGGATGCCGTGCGCGGCGTGGTGATGGAGCTGGAGGATTGCGCCTTTCCGCTGCTGGTCGAGACCATGGTGACCGACGATCCGGCGACGGCCTTCCGCGATGCGGATGCGGCGTTCTTCGTCGGCTCGCGCCCGCGTGGCAAGGGGATGGAGCGGCGCGATCTGCTGTCGGCCAATGCCGAGATCTTCCGCGCCCAAGGCCGAGCGCTGAACGAGACCGCCAAGCGTGACGCGAAGGTCGTGGTCGTCGGCAACCCCGCGAACACCAACGCGATGATCCTTGCCGCCAACGCGCCCGACTTCCCGAACGAGAACGTCACCTCGATGATCCGGCTTGACCACAATCGCGCGCTGACGCAGCTGGCCACGAAGGCGGGCGTCGCCGTGGCCGAGATCGACCGGCTGGCCGTCTGGGGCAACCATTCCCCCACCATGTTCGCGGATTGGACCGAAGCCACCGCGCAGGGCGGCAAACTGCCCGACATGATCGGCGACGACGCATGGTATCGCGACACCCTAATCCCGAACGTGGCCCGGCGCGGCACCGCAATCATCGAGGCGCGGGGCGCATCCTCGGCCGCGTCCGCCGCAAATGCCGCCATCGACCACATGCATGGCTGGATTCACGGCACGGGGGGCAAATGGGTGTCGATGGGCGTCCACTCGAACGGCGAATACGGTATCCCCGAGGGGCTGATGTTCGGCGTTCCGGTCATCTGTGCGAACGGCACATACGAACGCGTCGAAGGTCTGACTTTTACCGATTTCCAGCGCGAGATGATGGCCCGCACCATCGCCGAACTGGAGGAGGAACGCGAGGCTGTCTCAGCCCTTCTGTAAAGAACAGGCCCGCGCAAGGCGGGCCCACCCTATTATTCCGGCACTTCAACGCCCATGCGGTCCAGCATGGCCGTCATCTCGGCAATATCTTCCTTTTGCGCGTCGATGATCTTCTGCGCCATATCGCGCGTCTCGTCATCCGTGCCGTGCTCCAGCTCCACCTCGCCATGTCGATGGCAAGGCATTGGTCAGGTTCGCAACATAGATACGCAGTGCGGAGAGAGTTCGCTGTTCCCACCCGAAACGGCAGAGCGGCACCCTTTGCCTCACATGACGAATGACTGCTATGGGATGAGCGTCGCCCTAAACCATAGTTGGCCTTGCCCGGACCAAGGTCCGGTTTGGGTCGATCACTCTTGCTGCATCTGCATTCGCTGCAGCAGGGACGAATGACTGCAATGGGCTCAGAGGGGTCATATGCTGCATCACGCGCGAGGGTCTGCTTCGCTGTTTTGGCGAAGCCTCTGCGTCATTTAGCGCTGGATAAGTCGCGCCAAGTAGCGCTGGAGGTCACAGCAACGTCACGGAAACGGTCGGTTTTCTTGCGATCCTGGTGCCCGGCTCGACTGAACAGCTTTGGCACAAGAAAACCCGTTGCGAAAATCAATGACACCTTGCAGGGTATGCGCAGTCTTTTCTTGCGGGGTGAGTGGTGCTTATCGGCTATATGAGGGTCTCGAAATCGGACGGCACCCAAACGCTCAGCCCGCAGCGCGACGCACTGCTAGCGGCGGGTGTCGATCCGGACCGGATTTATGAGGATCTGGCTTCTGGTCGCCTCGATGCCCGCCCTGGTCTGCTGGCGTGCCTCAAGTCACTCCAGCCGGGCAACACGTTGGTCATCTGGAAGCTGGATCGGCTTGGACGCGATCTTCGTCACCTGGTCACCACCGCCGAAGCCTTGAGAGAGCGGGGCGTCGGCCTGAAGGTTCTGGCCGGTGCGGGCGCGCAGATCGACACGACCACCGCCAACGGCAGGCTCGCTTTCGGCATCTTTGCGGCATTTGCAGAGTTTGAGCGGGAGCTGATCGTTGAGCGGACGCAAGCAGGGATTGTCGCTGCCCGTGCCCGTGGTCGGCTTGGAGGACGCCCGCGCAAGATGGATCGAACGACCCTGAGCATGGCGATGACAGCCATGTCCGACCGCAACGCTGTTGCCAAAGAGGTCGCGCGCCGCCTCGGGATCACGACCACCACCCTCTATGCCTACGTCAACGGGGACGGCAGCCCGAAGGCTGCAGGGCAGGCTTTGCTTGATGGCATCCCACTGCAACAGGCTCGCAACTAAGCTGGTCGCAGCTTGGGCACCCGTTTCACCTAAATCAGTTAGCAGCTTGACGCCGCAGGGGGTGTTCGGGTTATGGCTGGTGTTCCCGTATTGCTCTAATAGCCATGACCCTGCACTCAAGCCCTATCAAGATCACGCTCGTAGATCGGCATGTGCCTTTGGCATCCATGCCGGTTCCGGCCGGTTTTCCGTCACCCGCCGCGGATGATCTTGAGGATACGATCGACCCGATCAAGTGGGTGGTGCGGCATGAGCATGCGACCTTCTGGTGGCGCGTGTCCGGCGATAGTCTGGAGGCAGAGGGCATCCTGGACGGCGACCTGATCGCCGTGGATCGCGCGGGCAAGCGCCGCCATGGCCGCATCGTCGTCGCGGTTGTCGATGGCGCCATTACCGTCAAGAAGCTCGCCAAGCGCGATGGCGTCTGGTTTCTCGATCCGCGCGCCCGCGCGGATGGCTATGCCACAATCCCGGTCACGGAGACGACCGAGATATGGGGGGTTGTCGCCGGCGTCGTGCGCCGCCTGCCCATAGAATAAGGGGTCAGAACAAGAGCTGCTCGAAATCGTACGCTAAGCTTGAACGGAGCGGGAACGCTTGATTGACCGCATTTCAAAAAGGGCATCTATGACCGGACATTCTGGAACCTGATCGCCGGTGCATTGCGCCGCCATATTCGACATGGCCCGCTCCAGACGCCGCAGATCGGCGATTTTCTGACGGATATCTTTCAAATGTTCGATGGTGAGCGCATGGACCTCCCGGCAGGTGTAGGTATGCCCATCGACCAGGCGAAGCAGGCCGCGCAACTCGTCCAGGCTGAAGCCGAGTTCACGGCCGCGCCGCACGAAATGCAGCCGCCTTGCGTGTTCAGTTGTGTAGATACGATAACCCGCTGCGCTGCGGGCGGGCTTCGGCATGACGCCGATTTTCTCGTAATAGCGGATCGTCTCTATGTTGACGCCGCTGCGCTCGGACAGCACGCCGATCGAAAATTCATCATTCTGTGTCATCACATAGCTCGCACAAATCCGTGAAAATTTCTCGCTTGACCCTGTAGTCGCTACAGGCACTAGGGTCACGATAGATCAATTGCGGGAGCATGTGAACGATGATGCAGGATGAAACACGGACGCTGGCAAATACAGTCACAGAGCCAGCCGAAAAGGGTTTTGATCGGGCAGCATTGCTGTCGGTCGGCGGCATCGTTGCGGCACTGGGCGCAGCAACCTGTTGCGTGCTGCCCTTTGCCTTGTTCTTCGCTGGCATCAGCGGCGCGTGGATCGGCAATTTGACCGCGTTCGAACCCTACCAGCCTGTGTTTATCACGATCGCGCTCGCCTGCCTCGGCTACGGTTTCTATCTCGTCTATCGCAGGCCGAAGGCGGCTGAATGCGCCGAGGGTTCCTACTGCGCGCGTCCATCATCCCATCGGAACGCCAAGATCGGCCTTTGGGTCGCAACTGTCTTGATCATTATCGCCGTGGGCTTTCCCTACGCCGCCCGCCTTGTCCTCGATGCTTAATCCCAAGGAGAATCTCATGAAAATCCTGCCCCTCATTGCCCTTACTGCGTCCCTGCTGACGGGTGGTCACGCTTTTGCCGCCGAGCAGACCGTAACCTTGAATGTTGCCAATGCCACCTGCGAACTCTGCGGCCCGATTGTGAAGCGGGCGCTCAGCAACGTTCCAGGCGTGCTCGATGTTGATGTATCGGAGGCGACCGGCGCGGCGATCGCGAAGGTGCGCTTTGACGACAGCCAGACGAATGTCGCCGCGCTGATCACCGCAACCACCAATGCTGGCTATCCGTCCGGCGTTTCGCAGTAAGGAGGTTCAGCATGACAGATGGAAAGTTCATCGGCCTTGGCGGAGTCGGGTTTCTCGCCGTCATCTGTTGCGCCGCGCCATTTCTTTTGGTCGCCGCTGGCTCTTTTGGCTTTTCCGCATGGTTCGCAGCGGCCGGCTATGTGCTGATCCCGATCGCTCTCGCCGCGATTGGGGCGTCCGCACTTTATCTTTACCGGCGTCGGCGTTCCGCCTCATCAGCGGATGCCAATTGCTGCTCGATGAATAACAAGACAACAAAGGTGAATTGAATGTGTGAAGCTTGCGACGTTCCAACTTCCAACAAAGGCAACGGCCGTTATGATCTTGTGGTCGTCGGAGCTGGCTCGGCCGGTTTCTCCGCCGCGATCACGGCCGCCGAACTAGGCGCCCAAGTGGCTCTTGTCGGGCATGGCACGATCGGCGGTACATGCGTCAACATCGGCTGCGTGCCCTCGAAAGCCCTGATCCGGGCCACGGAGGCTGTACGTCACGCCAACGATGCGGCTGCCCGGTTTGATGGGATCGAAAGCGGCGCGCGCGTGGTTGATTGGGCCGCTCAGATCGCCCAGAAAGACGCTTTGGTTGCCGGTCTGCGACAGGCGAAATACGCTGATCTGCTGCCGGAGTACAACAATGTGGTCTACCACGAAGGTCCGGCCCGCCTCGTTGACGGCGGTGTCCAGGTCGCGGGCCAGCACATCGGCTCCGAGCGAATTATCATCACCACCGGTGCGCGTCCGGCGTTGCCGGGGATTCCGGGGATCGCTGACGTATCGCCGCTCGACAGCACGACAGCGCTCGCCCTGACCGAGCTGCCACGCTCGATGATAGTGCTTGGCGGCGGCTACATCGGCGTGGAGCTTGCCCAGACTTTCGCACGGGCCGGTGTCGAAGTGACACTCGTGTTCCGCAGCCGGCTTCTGCCGGAGGCTGAACCCGAAATCGGCGCTGCGCTTGCCACCTATCTGGCCGATGAGGGGATTAAAATCGTCAGCGGCATTACCTACGAGTCCGCCCGCAAGACCGATGATGGTGGTGTTGCCCTCGCCATCGCGCGGGACGGACGTCCGGAAATCTTGACTGCCGAGCGGATTCTTGTGGCGACGGGACGCCGCTCGAACACTGAAGCCCTTGGGCTTGCTGAAACCGGTATAGACCTGACACCGGCCGGGGCCATCATCGTTGATGATCGCATGCGCACCTCGAAGGCGGGCGTCTATGCCGCCGGCGATGTAACCGGAAAAGATCAGTTCGTCTACATGGCCGCCTATGGCGCAAAGCTCGCCGCCAAGAACGCATTGAACGGCAACAGCCTGAGTTACGACAACACCGCAATGCCCGCCGTGGTCTTTACCGATCCGCAGCTGGCGAGCGTCGGCATGACCGAAGCGCAGGCGCGGGCTGCCGGACATTCGGTTCGCACCTCCGTCCTTTCCCTCGACAATGTGCCGCGGGCGCTGGCGGCGCGCGACACGCGCGGCCTGATCAAGCTGGTCGCCGACGGGTCAACCCGGAAACTCCTTGGCGCTCACATCCTTGCACCAGAGGGTGCTGACAGCATTCAGACGGCAGCCTTGGCCATCCGCTGCGGCCTGACGATCGATGATCTCTCGGAGACGATCTTTCCATATCTGACGACTGTCGAAGGTTTGAAGCTTGCGGCTCAGACCTTCGACAGGGATGTGAAAAAACTGTCCTGCTGCGCGGGGTGAGGCGAAAGGGAAACGGGTGCCTACTCAAGTCACGGCTTAAACGGAGCGGTCGCCCTCGATCCTGACACGCATGATGGTCTGGCGGCTGGTGTCAAATTTTCTGGCGAGTGCGGAAACGCTCATCCCGCCCGCCAAATCCGAGAGAACATCCAATTTCTGCTTCTCATTGAGCCGAGCGGGACGGCCGAGGGTCAGCGAGCTGATCGAGAAGGCCAAAGAAGAGAATGGCGTTATCCGAAAGTTGAAGCAGGTGACGATTGGTGACGGCGGAGACGTTCCGTCTTCAAAGCCTATATCGGTTTCCGCGCCGTCCCTCGTCGATCAAATGCTGGCTCAGGCCGAAGCCAAGACCGAACCCACTGTCGTAGTGGCTGACGGAGAAACGGCATCTGAAGCTGCATCGCAGCCCGTCATTAAGCCTGGCGGCATGGTGCCAACACAAGCTCCTTTCAGCTTCAGCACCCCCGAGGAATTGAAAGTCGCCCGTACGGTACTCAACGTCGTGATCCCTCAGTTCAGTACTAAGGTTTCCTCAATTGGTGACCTTAATGACCCCAAGGTGATCGAACGCATTGCTGATGCGGCAATCGCTGCGCAGAAGCCTGAAGAGGGGTTTATCCCGAGCATCACTAGGGAACAAGCAGTCGCCGTCGCCCAGGAACTCTGCAAGCACTACGTAGAGCGAACCCTTGCGATCCCTGCACTGACGATTACACCGCAACAGCAGGTTTCATTCGGATTTAGGCGCTTCGATCTGGATATGAAGAGCTGGAACTTTCAGCCGCTATCGCGCGAACTCATGATCCAAGTCCTGAGAACGGAGAAAACGTCGAGAATTTCGGGTGAGGATGAAGGGGATACCGCAAACCGTCTCGAAGATTACGTCGTTGCCAAGCTGATCGACTACTCTGAAATTGATTACGACGCTCATGCAGCTATTCTCTACGATTTAGCCGGACAGGCAGTCATCCACACACGCAACCGTTTTGACGGTGATGAAGAGCAAACGCGCAGCGTCCTGCGCGGTCATGCCAAGGCAATGGCCGAAAGCATTTTCTCGCAAATGAAGCAGAACATGTGGCGCGAGCAGACAAACTACCGTGTCTCACTAGCTTCAGCATTTGCCGAGCTACGCCCGCAGACCTTTGATACCGCAGGAACGGGTTTCATCAGAGACTTCAAAACCCCGCCTGACCAAAAACAGGAAATTAGGAAATATGTTTTCACCGGTTTTTCAAAAGGATGCTATCAGTACGCCAAATTCGACTCCGATCCCGAACGCAAGTTGACCATCGTCCTTGAAAAGGACACTTCGGTGCGGCTCTGGATGAAACCTGGTCCGAACCAGTTTAAGATTTACGATAACCACGGTGCTCCGTATCAACCCGATTTTGTGGTCGAGACGGCGGCAGCCAAGCTGATCATCGAAGTCAAGCGACAGTCGGAGATGAAGGACGCGGAAGTTCTGCGCAAAGCAGATGCTGCAAGTCTTTGGTGCCACGTAGCAACCCAAGCCAGCGCCAAGCATGGCGAGAAGCCATGGTATTATCTCTTGGTCCCGGAATCTGACGTCCAAGAGAACTTTACCGTATCTGGGCTAGAAGCAACGCACACACGCGCGCCTGACGCAGACCTGCTAAGCCGTTATGTTTTCGAGGAGCCATTATCAGGCGGCCCCCACTAGGGCCGACCTTTCATTGAAGGAGTAGCGTTCATGATGGGACAGGGTATCGCTTCGGCGGATGGCGCCATGCAGGACCGCAAGCAGGCTTTCATCGGGAAGGCTAGCTGCTGACACGCCGTTAAGCTAAGTCCGTCTGTGCGAAGTCGTCCCCCTTATAGAGCAAGGGCACATGATGCGACTTCGCGCAGGCATAGGACAGCGCATCGCCCATGTTCAGCTGTGCCGGGTGCCCGACGAGCTTTCCATAAGTGGCAAGAGCTTCGATCGCAGCGCGGCCCATGCTGGACGAAATCATCATCTCCTGTGCCTGGATGGCGTCGAGCAGGTCATTGACCAGATCGGAAGCGATCTGGAAATCTTCAGCTGTCGCCGGGCCCGCGCTTCGCGCGTCCCGGCGCGTTCTGGCAAGGGCAAGCGTAGCCTCCAAGCGAACGATAGGGGAAAGGCGGAGCTTTCCCCGCGCCGCCTCCATCGCCTTCATCAGCCCTGGCGCTTCGGGTTCATTCTTTAGGACAGCTACAAGCGCACTTGCGTCGATGAACATCAGTCTTCACCCCACATCGCATCCATGAAAGCCTTATCATCCCGGCCATCAGCCGCGATGCCAGAAGCCGCTGCGCGGCTTTGGATCGCTGCAATGCGGTCAGCCAAGCTTTCCTTCGTAGAAAGGGCAGAAATTTGCGCGGCAAGCGCCTGACGGACAGCTTCGCTCTTGTTCTTAACCCCTGTTATCGCGCAATATTTCGCAACGAGGTCGTCGATTTCATCGCCTTTGATAAGGATGGTCATGGCTCTATCCTTTACGGTATATCTGTATATACTTCAAAGGATATACCTCTGCAAGAAGCTCCGCATGGGATCGAACTGATGGAAGGATGTTAAGTCCTTATAATTATGTAGCTTTGAGGATGTAGATGCCAAATTGCACCCGCACTCTCGACTATGTCGGCAAAGACATTGGAACTGATCTTTGCAATTTTTCGATCTACAGATAATGGGAAAAGGTTCGATTCAATTAAGCTTACTAGGAATATTAAGATGAAATATTGTTGCCCATTTTGCTCTACAAGATCAGACGTCTTATCCTGCTGTTCCGTTTGTGGAACGGTCCTGTTGGAGAAATGTCAAAAGTCTAAAGATACAAGTAATAGCTCCAGCGGTGGCTTTTGGATGACCGTTCTTATCATCGTTGGGCTTGGCCTGTTGATGCAGGTTTCTGCTCTTTTTCTGTAGTTGATCCGGGCGTCCCCTTCGGGCCTCGCCCCCGGTTCCGGCCGGCAAGACCGGCCTCCACCCGAGCTGGTCGGGGCGATGCGCCCGGCTGCGCTGCACGGTTGAATGTCTCTCCGAGCCATCCCCCCGCACACCGGTCCTGGGCGCCCTGCCCCGCCCATCTCGTCCCTGACGGGCGGGACCGCTGACGCAAGGCGCGACGGCGGTTGTCCAGTCGCGCGCCGGGAACGACCTTGGGAGTGAAGGCGCGGGACCGCAGCAGGCCCGCGCGAGACGTCAAGGATCGAGCAAGGGCCTGTGGGCAACTGGGTGCGGCTTGCGGCAGCTGCGGCACAGACCCACCGCGGCCTCTTTCAGAATAGCGAGATCCCCGCGCAGGCGCGGCGATCGAGACGCAGGGGGGATTTGGACAAGCCAAACGCCCCCTGCCCTTGTTGGGCCAGGCGCTGCGCGCCCGTCCGTTTGGGGACCGCTGGTCCCCCACCGCAACATGAAAATGCTGCACGTCCTACGGGGCCGTGTCCTCGCGCTTCGCGCTGCGGGCCGCACCACCCCCTTGTCCGCTGGATTTTCTCATTGCGGCGGTTCCCCCCCTGCCCTCGCCGGGAGGCAAGGGTTCAGGAGAGGGGCGCGCTTCGCGCTTCCTCGCCTGACCCCCCGCCCATTTTGGGCACCCGACCACGGCACAAAGACCCGGCGGGATCGTCGCAAAGAAAGGAAAGCCAAATGGCACAAGCAATCCAGACCGACACCGCTGCCGAGCAGGCGCGCGACCACATGCTGCGCCTGCTGATCGCAGAGCAGAACGACGCCTTCCGGCGCTGCCTTGGCTTCGCCGCCCTGTGGCGGGACCATCATCTGAAAGGCCGCGCTGTCGTCACGCCGGGTTTCGAGGCCCTGCCCGTGGCGACCAAATCCGCCCTGATGGGAAAGGTTATCAACTTCAGCGACTTCACCGAGGAAAACGACCCTTGGGAGGATCATTCCTTTGGTCGCGTGGAGGCCGATGGCGCGGCGATTTTCTGGAAGATCGACCTTTACGACACCGCCTACACCTACGGCGCAACGATGCCCGATTGTGCCTGTGACCCCGACCAGACGCGCCGTGTCCTGACGCTCTACCTGCCGTCCGAACACTGACCGGGGATCGGCCTGTTTCGCTCCGCAGGCAGGCCGATGCTTCCCGCAGCTTCAACCGACAAGGGAATGAACACATGAGCAATGCAGTCTTGGAACAGCGTCTCGCAGAAGCATGGGCGCTGGTCAGGAACGGCGACACCTTCGGTATCGGACGCCGCTTCCTGACGCAGCATGGGGCCGGTTGAAGCCCCCCCATCGCTTTGTCCTGCCCTCACAGCCGGACGCCACAACAGCCAAATAATCGTCGCAAACAGGAATGCCACCCATGAAAACCGAAATCATCACCGCCGCCGCCATCCAGTATTTCCCGCTGGCCCAACTCTATGTCTCGGACATGAACCCGCGTCAGGACGCGGACCCGGAGGGGATCAACCTGCTAGCCGACAGCCTCGCCATGATCGGCCTGATCCAGAACCTGTCTGGCACCGTCGATGCGGATGGCCGCGTCGGCATTGTCGCCGGGGGTCGCAGGCTCCGCGCCATCGCCCGCGCAGTCGAGCGTGATCCGACCGTGACCAAGCGCCACCCGGAACTGGCCTCTGTTCCCGTCCGCATCGCCCCTGACGAGGCCACCGCGCGGGCATGGGCCAGCGCCGAGAACGCCGCCCGCGAGGACTTGGCACCCGCCGATGAAATCCGTGCCTATGGCCGGATGAAGGAGGCAGGCGCAGACGTGTCCACCATCGCCCGCAGCTTCGGCAAGACCGAGGCGCATGTTTACCGCCGCCTTGCGCTGGCAGCACTGCCCGCCGCTGTTCTGGACGCCTTGAAGACGGGACATATCAGCTACGGGATGGCAAAAGCCTTCACCGTGTCCCAGGACGAGGCTTTGACCTTGCAGGTTCTGGCCGAGGTGATGGGCCGCGACGTGTCCGAATACCGCATCAAGCAGGCTTTGCAGCCGGAAGCGATCAGCGGCTCCGACCGCCGCGCCCTGTTTGTCGGGCTGGACGCCTACACCGCAGCGGGCGGGCGGATGAACCGCGATCTGTTCAGCGACACGACCGCGCTGCACGATGGCGACCTTCTGGCCCGCCTGTTCACCGAGAAGATGGACGAGGCAGCGGCAAAGATCGGAGAAGTCTGGAAATGGGTCGAGGCCATGCCCGACAGCTATGTCCCCTACGGGACTGCCGAGAAGCTGGACCGCATCTATCCTGTTCCGGGCGTCCTGAGCGAGGAACAGAGCGAGCGTTACGACGAACTGGCAGAGCTGGCCGAGGGCGACGTTCTGGACGAGGCGGGCCAAGCCGAATTTGCCGACCTGACGAACATCGTTGAAGGCGGCTTCACCGACGCGCAGCGCGCCGTTGCCGGGGTGTTCATCTATGTCCGCAATGATGGCACCCTGGGCGAAACGGCCGCATGGGTTCGGCCCGAAGATCGCGCCGAGGCAATCGAGGCAGAGGTTCTGACCGGACATGCCGCAACGCGCCACGGTGCGGCCAGCGTCGAGGACGCGCCCAAGTCGCCCTATTCCGGTGCGCTGGTCGAGGACATGAAGGCTGTGCGGCTGGCCGCGATCCAGACCGCGCTTCTGGACAAGCCGGAAATGATCTTTGACCTGCTGGCCTTCGGCATGTCGCTGGCATCGGGTGTCAGCACCCATGTTTTCGACCTGTCGCCGGGACGCCCCAACAACTGCCCAAGCAAGCCCGAGGGGTTGGAGTTTTCCGAACGGCTGACCCATGCCCCTGCGGGACATGAGGCATGGAGCCGCCGGGAACTACGGGTGGACGATCTGGCGACCGCCTTCCGCACGTTCATCGCCGCTGGCAAGAAAGCCCGCAACGCGGCGCTGGTCGAGAGCGTGGCGCGGACCCTGCCCTATGGCGCAGGCAGCGCGGAGTTCTTCGGACTGATCGAGGCCGATGCCGGGGCCGGTATCCGCAAGGTCTGGACGCCCACCGCCGAGAACTTTTTCAGCCGCGTCAGCGCCGATTATCTTGACGCGCTGCATCTGGAACTGACGGGCTGTGATCCGCAGGGGAACGGCTTCAAGGCGCACAAGGCGCAGAAGAAGGCCGAAAAAGCGCGGTGCATGGAGCGTCTGTTCAGCGATGCCGAGTATCAGAAGGCATGGCGGATCGACGCGGAGAAGAAGGCCCGCATCGAGGCTTGGACCCCGGACTGCTTCTGATTCATACCGAACCGGAGGGGCGGCGTTAGCCGCCCCATACAGAGCATTTTTCAGACGAAAGAGATTTTCATGCCCCTGTATATCGCCACCTACTGGACCGGCACGGCATGGGTTGATCTGCACGCCGATCCGCTACCCTTCAAAGACGCACAGCAAAAGCTGCACAGCGCAGCCTGGACCCATCAGAGTGTTCGCTTGCGACCGGCCCCGGCTGCCACCGAGTTTCCCGCCGCCGCTCCTGTTCAGTAGAGCGCGACACCGCCCATCCTTCTGCGACGAAGGTTCAACTGGCCCCGCTTCGGCGGGGCTTCTTTTTTGGCGGGGAATGATGACCTGGCGGNGGCGGCCGTCTGCGCCGGCCCCCGCCTCCAGGCCCGGCCCTTCGGGCCGAGCTGCACCTGACGGCGCAGCGGGCAAGTTGACGCGTGAGATGGGACAGGACGCCAAAGCGGAAATTGCCCGTGAAATGCTGGAGGGCATGCTGTCTGACAGCGATGGGGTCCTTAAAATCGAGCTGCGGGGCAACGGCCTATTCGCACTGAACCCTGCTACAGGGACATACGAGGTGGTTGGACTGGCGCGCATGTCTGCTGCAATGAGCTACATTCGGTAAGGCAGCGTCAGCGGAGGCAAGATCTGAACACCCCGGCTGCATGGCAGCCGGGGTGTTTTTTCGTTGCTGTAGCAATTTTTAATGCTGCGATATGTAGAATTGATCAGCTTTAATCAGCTGAAATTTACCCCTCCCTTGGGATCAATGACATAGTTCAACACCCACTCATCAGCATTTCTATTGTTGTTATGCTCTATAATTTTAGTAATAGAAAATAGGCAATAGTTATTGAATCTATTTTTCATAACTACAATATCTCCTCTGTTTGCGGTCTTATCAATATCGGTCGCATGATAGGCCGCCGCATTCTTAATATCAGAAAATCTACTTTCAGGTGTGACATATGATCCTCTAATTGAAGGATCGGAAAATCTTATGTGTGCCGAGGTGCTAGAATTTGGTGATAAAGTAATAATAAAAAGGGATTCTCCCTCTCCCATTTCGGCTGTTCGGGTGATTGATCCATTAACGGTCAATGTATCTTTGATTCTGGTGGAGCGGTGTTTTGGCTTGAACGGCCAAAACAAGGTAACAATAGGAACGAAACTAGCGAAAGCGACTACAAACGGTTCCAAATTGTACGGGTCAACAAAGTAATCTGAAGATTCTATTCCAATCCAAGCTAACGAGAGCAAAAAAGCGATAGAGGAAAGCGCTATAATCGTCCAATATTGTGCGCGTGCTAGGTTAGGCATCGTTGTTAACTCCTAATACTTGTAAACATGTTTTGGCTGTTTGCTCAGCTGAGGCTTGAGGACATCATCTAATATGTAATTTTCATGAGACTATCGTTTCAGCAAGATCATAAACTGATCCGGGCGTCCCCTTCGGGCCGCGTCCCCGGTTCCGGCCGGCAAGACCGGCCTCCACCCGAGCTGGTCGGGGCGATGCGCCCGGCTGCGCTGCACGGTTGAATGTCTCGTCCCGAGCCATCCCCCCGCACACCGGTCCTGGGCGCCCTGCCCCGCCCATCTCGTCCCTGACGGGCGGGACCGCTGACGCAAGGCGCGACGGCGGTTGTCCAGTCGCGCGCCGGGAACGACCTCGGGAGTGAAGGCGCGGGACCGCAGCAGGCCCGCGCGAAACGTCAAGGATCGAGCAAGGGCCTGTGGGCAACCGGGTGCGGCTTGCGGCAGCTGCGGCACAGACCCACCGCGGCCTCTTTCAGAATAGCGAGATCCCCGGGCAGGCGCGGCGATCGAGACGCAGGGGGAATTTGGACAAGCCAAACGCCCCCTGCCCTTGTTGGGCCAGGCGCTGCGCGCCCGTCCGTTTGGGGACCACTGGTCCCCCACCGCAACATGAAAATGCTGCACGTCCTACGGGGCCGTGTCCTCGCCTTCGGCTGCGGGCCGCACCACCCCCTTGTCCGCTGGATTTTCCCATTGCGGCGGTTCCCCCCCYGCCCYCGCCGGGAGGCAAGGGTTCAGGAGAGGGGCGCGCTTCGCGCTTCCTCGCCTGACCCCCCGCCCATTTTGGGCACCCGACCACGGCGCAAAGACCGGGCGGGATCGTCGCAAAGAAAGGAACGCCAAATGGCTAAATCGTTCGACCTCTACCAGCATGTCACCGACAGCATCATTGCCAGCATCGAGTCCGGCACCCCCGCATGGCGCAAGCCTTGGACCGGCGAGAAGGGCGGCGCACCGTTCCCGCTGCGTAGCAACGGAGAACCCTATTCCGGCATCAATGTCCTGATGCTGTGGCTTGCCGCCGACGCCAAGGGCTATCGCGCCCCGTTCTGGTTCACCTATCGCCAAGCGCAAGAAGCGGGCGGACAGGTCCGCAAGGGCGAGAAATGCGCCACGGTTGTCAAATATGGGACGTTTGACCGCGAGGACAAAGACACCGGCGAGGAACGCCGCCTGCCCTATCTGAAATCTTACAGCGTGTTCAACGCCGAGCAGATCGAGGGGCTGGCCCCGGAATATTATGGCACCCCCGCCGAGGCTGCGCGCGACCTTGGGACCGAACCCGACCCGGCGCTTGATGCTTTCTTTGCCGCGACCGGGGCAGAAATTCGCACCAGCGACGAACCGCAAGCCTACTACAACCCCGCCGCCGACCATATCCACATGCCCCCGATTGCCACCTTTCACGATGCGGCAGGCTATTATGGGACGCTGGCCCATGAGGCTTGCCACTGGACCGGACACAGCACCCGCCTTGACCGCTTTTCCCGTTTTAATGATCGAAAAGGGTACGCGTTCGAAGAAATGGTGGCTGAGCTGGGAAATGCCATGCTTTGCGCAAAGCTTGGCCTGACGCCTGATTTTGGACAGTCCGGCGCATATATCAAGAGCTGGCTGCGCGCGTTGAACGACGACAAACGTCTGATCTTTAAAGCCGCCAGCGAGGCCCAGAAAGCCGTCGACCTGCTGACCAAGCGCCAGCACGTCGAAGAAGAAAGGGCCGCCGCGTGAGCGGCCCCCTGCCCGACCTGTCGTGCCGCAAATGCGGCACGACCAATCCCCCGGTCTATCTGGCCCCTGTCACGGTCGGGGGAGCCGGAACCTGCATCTGCATCGGTTGTGCGGAAGCGCGCAGTTGGCTGGACCGGGACGGAAACGTGAAACCGGGGATCGCGCTATGACCTACGAAATCCGCGACGACCCGGACGACCTGCCCATCCCGTGCGCCACGTTGACTGAGGCGGAGCGGCGCGGCAGACGCCGCGCCGCCCGGATCGGATCGCCCGTTCTGATCTATGAGATAGACAGCCAAGGTGGCGAAAGGTTTGTGGGGGTCTGNTGACCCCYCTGCCCTGCCCCTCTGTCCTGGCGCGCAGGGAGAATGTCGGGCGGGNGCGCTGGCAGCTTCGC
>NZ_WEKR01000068.1:0-73385 GCF_024105395.1 Paracoccus sp. 08
GGCGTTCGCCCGGTTCGCCGATCTTGACGCCCCAGTCGATCAGGCCGGGCGCCAGCGCGCGGCCGCGACAGTCGATGACGGTGGCGCCTTCGGGGGCGGCTTCCTCGGGCGCGCCGCGTCCGGCGATGCGACCGTCAGTGACGCGCAGGCTGCCGATGTCGTCGGTCTGGGCCTCGGGATCGATCAGGCGGGCGTTGCGGAAGATCAGGTCCATCACGATTCTCCGGCGGCGGCGCGGCCACGGCTGGCGCGCAGGTTGCGGGCCAGCAGGTCCAGGGCGGCCATGCGGACGGCGACGCCCATCTCGACCTGGTCCTGGATGACGCTGCGGTTGATGTCGTCCGCGATGGTGCCGTCGATCTCGACCCCGCGGTTCATGGGACCTGGATGCATGACGATCGCGTCGGGCGCGGCCAGGGCCAGCTTTTCCGCATCCAGCCCGAAGCGGTGGAAGTATTCGCGTTCGGACGGGATGAAGCCGCCATCCATCCGCTCCTTCTGCAGGCGCAGCATCATGACGACATCGGCGCCGCGCAGCCCCTCGCGCATGTCCTCGTACAGCTCGACCCCCATGTCCGCCACGCCGGCGGGCATCAGCGTCGCGGGGCCGATCAGGCGGATGCGGTTCTCCATCTTGCCCAGCAGGATCAGGTTCGACCGGGCCACCCGGCTGTGGGCGATGTCGCCGCAGATGGCGATGGTCAGCCGCTGCAGCCGCCCCTTGGCGCGGCGGATGGTCAGCGCGTCCAGCAGGGCCTGGGTCGGATGCTCGTGCCGCCCGTCGCCCGCGTTGATGACCGCGCAGTTCACCTTTTCCGCCAGCAGGTTCACCGCGCCGGAATGCGGGTGGCGCACTACCAGTAGGTCGGGCTGCATCGCGTTCAGCGTCAGCGCCGTGTCGATCAGCGTCTCGCCCTTCTTCACCGACGACTGCGCGACGGCCATGTTCATCACGTCCGCGCCCAACCGCTTGCCTGCCAGTTCGAAGCTGGCCTGGGTGCGGGTCGAGTTCTCGAAGAACATGTTGATCTGGGTCATGCCGGCCAGCGCATCGGAATGCTTGACCGTGCGACGGTTCAGGCTGACGTAATCCTCGGACAGATCCAACAGCGATACGATCTCGTCGGGCTTGAGATGGTCGATGCCCAGAAGATGGCGGGCGCGAAAGCTCATCGGGGGCCTCCTGGGGTCGGTGTTCGCGCGATCTATCGCAGATGGGGGCAGGGGCGGCAAGCCGCGCGGACCCGCCCCGCCGCCGCCTTTCCGCCGATGCGGCGCGAAATGTTGCAGGGCGTGCAATGCCGCCCCTTGCCGCATTTTGCGGCTGCGGATATGGCAGGACGATGCACAGCCGATACCGCCCCCATGTTCTTGCGACCCTGTCGTTGGGCCTGCCGCTGATCGGCAGCCACCTGGCGCGCATGGCCATCGGCGTGGGCGACACGGTCATGGTCGGCTGGTACGGGGTCGAGCCGCTGGCCGCCCTGGTCATCGCGACCAGCTTCTTCCACATCCTGTTCTTTCTGGGCATGGGCTTCGGCATCGGCGTGCTGGGCCTGATCGCCGCCCATGTCGCCGCCGGCCGAGAGACCGAGGTCCGCCGCGGGGCCCGGATGGCGCTGTGGCTGTCGGCCGGCTATGCCCTGGCCGTGATGCCGCTGATGTGGTGGTCCGAACCGATCCTGCAGGCGCTGGGCCAGACCGACACGGTCAGCGCGCTGGCGCAGGATTACCTGCGCATCGCGGGCTGGGGCCTAGCGGTGGTCCTGGGCCAGCTGACCCTGTCGTCCTATCTGGCCGCGCTGGAGCGGACGCAGGTCGTCATGTGGGTCACCCTGGCCGGGCTGCCGCTGAACCTGGCGCTGAACTGGGTGCTGATCTTCGGCAACCTGGGCGCGCCCGAACTGGGCGTGCGCGGCGCCGCCATCGCCAGCGTCACCGTCCAGGTGGTCCAGCTGCTGGCCCTGATCGCCTATGCGGGCTGGGTGCCCGTCGCGCGCAAGTACAACCTGTTCCAGCGCTTCTGGCGCCCCGACTGGCAGGCCATGCGCCAGATCGCGCGGATCGGCTGGCCCATCGGCCTGACCATGGTGGCCGAGGGCGGGCTGTTCGTCGCCTCGAACATCATGAT
Organism: Paracoccus sp. 08; assembly: GCF_024105395.1. Lineage (NCBI taxonomy): Bacteria > Pseudomonadati > Pseudomonadota > Alphaproteobacteria > Rhodobacterales > Paracoccaceae > Paracoccus > Paracoccus sp. 08. The sequence continues at coordinate 2,132 of NZ_WEKR01000068.1, forward strand.
GGGCTGGATCGGGACGCCCCAGCTGGCCGCCCACGGCATCGCGCTGCAGATCACCTCGATCACCTTCATGGCGCATCTGGGGCTGTCCAACGCCGCGACCGTCCGGGTGGGCCAGGCCAAGGGCCGCGGCGATCGCGCCTGGATGCGCGATGCGGCGGTCACGGTCGTGTGGATGTCGCTGGCCTTTGCCGCCGTGGCCATCATGCTGTACCTGCTGTTCGCCGAACAGCTGGTGCGGTTGTATCTGGACCCGACCGATCCGCAGGCCCCGCAGATCGTCGCGCTTGGCGCGATGCTGCTGATGTATGCCGCGCTGTTCCAGCTGACCGATGCGTTCCAGGTGATCGCCCTGGGCTTCCTGCGCGGGGTCCAGGACACGCAGGTGCCGATGTGGATCGCGGGCTTCAGCTATTGGGTCGTGGGCATGCCGGTGGCCTGGGCGCTTGCCTTTCCCCTGGGCTTCGGCCCCGCGGGCCTGTGGCTGGGCCTGTGCGTCGGGTTGACCTTTGCCGCGGTGCTGCTGATGCGGCGGTTCTGGCGCGGCCACGCGCGCGGGGACTGGACCCGCGCCGCGGCCACGGTCTAACCTTGCCCCCAAACAGGAGCTTTTTCATGCGCGCCGTCTTCGTCCAGTTCCGCTGCGAGCCCGGCAGGACCTATCAGGTCGCCGAGGCCATCTACGACCGCGAGGTCGTCAGCGAGCTTTATTCCACCTCCGGCGATTTCGACCTGATCGCCAAGGTCTACATCCCCGAGGACCAGGATGTCGGCCGCTTCCTGTCGGACCGGCTGTTCGACATCCCCCATATCAGCCGCACCCTGACCACCATGACCTTTCGCGCGTTCTGATGCCGCCCTTTGCACCCCTGGTGGCGGGCCTGCCCGCGACCGTGCCCTTTGTCGGCCCCGAAACCCTGGAACGCCGCCGCGGCATGCCCTTCGCCGCCCGCCTTGGCGCGAACGAGAGCGCGTTCGGACCCAGCCCGCTGGCCGCCCGCGCCATGCGCGAGGCCGTGGGCCAGGTCTGGAAATACGGCGACGCGCCCAGCTTTGATCTGTCCCACGCGCTGGCGGCCCATCACCGCACCACCCCGGACAGCATCATGGTCGGAGAGGGCATCGACGGCCTGCTGGGCAACCTGGTGCGGATGATGGTCGCGCCGGGCGATGCGGTGGTCACCTCGGACGGGGCCTATCCGACCTTCAACTATCACGTCGCGGGCTTCGGTGGGGTGCTGCACAAGGTCCCCTATCGCGACAATGCCGAAGATCCCGACGCCCTGGTCGCGCGCGCCCATGCCACCGGCGCGCGGCTGCTTTATCTGGCCAATCCCGACAATCCGATGGGCACCTGGCACGACGGCACGGTGATCGCGGCGATGCTGGACCGGCTGCCGGCCGACTGCCTGCTGGTGCTGGACCAGGCCTATGCGGAATTCGCGCCGGCCTCGGCCATTCCCGACATCGCGGCGGACGATCCGCGGGTGATCCGCATGCGGACCTTCTCCAAGGCCTATGGCCTGGCCGGCGCGCGCATCGGCTATGCGATCGGCGCGCCGGACCTGATCGCGGGCTTTGACCGGGTGCGCAACCATTTCGGGGTGAACCGCATCGCCCAGGCCGGGGCGCTGGCCGCGCTGGCCGACCAGGGCTGGCTGGCCCATGTCGTGGCCGAGGTTCAGGCCGCCCGGCTGCGCATCGCCGATATCGGCGCCGCCAGCGGCCTGACCGCGCTGCCCTCGGCCACGAATTTCGTATCGCTGGATACCCATCGCGATGGCGACTTCGCCCGCGCCCTGATCGCCGCACTGGAGCGCGAGGGCGTCTTCGCCCGCATGCCGGGTGTCGCCCCCCTGGACCGTTGCATCCGCATCAGCGCCGCACCGATCCACGAACTGGACGTGTTCGAGGACGCGCTGCCCCGCGCGCTGGCCGCCCTCAGTCCCGCATGAAGCGGCGTCGGGCCTCCTCGGCGATGGCCTGACGCATCTGCAGCCGCGCGATCTCGGCCAGCAGGGCCGCGCGCTCGGGGCCCTCGGGCAGGTCGGACAGGCGGGCCTGCGCGGCGATCACCTGCTTCTTCAGCACGATCTCCTGCGGCAGCACACCCGCCTGCGCCATGATCCGGAATCCCGCCGCCGTCGCATCCGTCTCAACGGGCCGGTCGGGCAGGGGCCTGCCCTCGCCCTCAATCCCCGTCAGCTTGCCCTCGGCGCGGGCCTTCAGCATCATCCGTTCGGCGATCCGCTCCAGCCAGCCCATCCGCGCCTCCCTTGTGACTCTCTCTTGCCGGAAGACCCTTGGCCCAGCCAGCCCGACGGGGCAGGCCGGGCCGCAGGCTTACATCGCCGCCAACTGCGCCAGCGCGGCCTGCAGGCGGGCAATGTCGTCCTCCAGCGCGGCCAGCTTGCCGGTGGTCTCCTCGATCACCTCGGCATCGGCATTCTCGACGAACTTGGGGTTCGACAGGCGCTTGGACAGGCCGTCGGCATCCTTGCGCAGCTTGGCCTCCGCCTTCTGTAGGCGCGCGGTCTCGGCCGCCACGTCGATCACGTCGCCGATGGGCAGCGCGAAGCTGGCCCCCTGAACAGACACGGCGATCATCCCCTTGCCGGCGACCCCGTCGGCGGCCGGGTTCACCCGCGCCAGCCGCTCGATCAGCGGACCGTTGGCGGCCAGCGCCGCCCGGGCGGCCGCGTCTGCCTCGGTCACGACCAGGTCCAGCTTGGCGCCCGCCGGCACGCCCATCTGCGCCCGCGCGGACCGCACGCCTTCGATCAGCGCGATGACCCAGTTCATCTGCCGGTCGGCCTCTGCGTCGATCAGGTCCGCGCCCAGTTCGGGCCAGTCGCCATGGACCAGCATGCGGTCGCGGTCCCCGGTCAGCGCCCACAGCTCCTCGGTGACGAAGGGCATGATCGGGTGCAGCATGGCGAAGCACTGATCCAGCACCCAGCCCATCGTGGCCCGCGTCTCCTCCGCATGGTCGCCGTCGAACAGCGGCTTGGCGAATTCGACATACCAGTCGCAGACCTTGCCCCAGACAAAGGCGTAAAGCCCCGTCGCCGCATCGTTGAAGCGATAGGCGGCCAGCGCCTCGTCGACAGCCATCAGGATGCGCGCCGTCTCTCCGATGATCCAGCGGTTGACGGTATGGGCGGGCTGCGGACGCGCGCCGCCGCCCCGCACGCCGTTCATCTCCGCGAAACGGGTGGCGTTCCAGATCTTGGTGACGAAGTTGCGGTTCACCTCGACGGCCTTGGGCCCCAGCTTGGGGTCGCGCCCCATCGCCGCCATGCTGGTCAGCGTGAATCGCAGCGCATCCGCACCGTAAGCATCCACCAGCGTCAGCGGGTCGATGACGTTGCCCTTTGACTTGGACATCTTGGCGCCCTTCTCGTCGCGCACCAGCCCGTGGACATAGACGGTCCTGAACGGCACATCGCCCACGACCTCCAGCTGCATCATCATCATCCGGGCGACCCAGAAGAAGATGATGTCGAAGCCCGTGACCAGCACGTCGGTCGGGAAATACCGCTCCAGCTCGGGCGTCTTCTCGGGCCAGCCAAGCGTCCCGATGGGCCAGAGGCCGCTGCTGAACCAGGTGTCCAGCACGTCCGGGTCGCGGGTCAGCGCCTTGCCCGGCGCCATGGCCTTCGCCTCGGCCTCGGTGGCGGCGCAATACTGGTTGCCCTCCGCGTCATACCAAACCGGGATCTGGTGGCCCCACCACAGCTGGCGGCTGATGGTCCAGGGCTCGATGTTCTCGAGCCAGTTGAAATAGACCTTCTTATGCTGCTCGGGCAGGATCTCGGTCCGACCCGACCGCACGGCCTCCAGCGCGGGCTCGACGATGCGGGCGGTGTCCACGAACCACTGGTCGGTCAACATCGGCTCGATCACCACGCCGGACCGGTCGCCGAAGGGCTGCATGATGGGCTTCGCCTCGACCACCGGGCGACGCTCCAGATGCTCGGCGCCGGTCTCGGGCTCGATCTCCTTGTGCAGATAGGTGACGGCCAGGCCCTCGGCGGTGACCTGGGCGATCACGCGCTTGCGGGCCTCCAGCCGGTCCAGACCGCGCAGGTCCTCGGGGACCAGGTTCACGGCGCCCACATCGCCCACATCCTCGCCTTGCGCGGCGCGGGTCGCGATGGCGGCGCTCTCGGCATAGGACAGGCCGTCGGCGCGCATCTGCGCCTTGCCGTCCATCAGCGCATAGAGCGGGATGCCGTTGCGCATCGCGACGCCGTAATCGTTGAAATCATGCGCGCCGGTGATCTTGACCGCGCCCGAGCCGAAATCGGGATCGGGGTATTCGTCGGTGATGATCGGGATCAGGCGGCGGTGTTCCTTGGGGCCGACGGGGATCTCGACCAGCTTGCCGACGATCGGGGCATAGCGCGCATCCGACGGATGCACGGCCACCGCGCCGTCGCCCAGCATCGTCTCGGGGCGGGTCGTGGCGATGCTGATATAGTCGCGCGTCTCGCGCAGGGTCACGCGGCCGTCTTCGTCGCGTTCCACGTATTCATAGGTCTCACCACCGGCCAGCGGATACTTGAAGTGCCACATGTGGCCCGGAACCTCGCGGTTCTCGACCTCCAGATCGCTGATCGCGGTCTCGAAATGCGGGTCCCAGTTCACCAGCCGCTTGCCGCGATAGATGATGCCCTTGTTGTGAAGGTCCACGAAGACCCGGATCACCGCGTCGTGGAAATTGCCCTCCTCGCCCGCGGGGGCGCCGGGGGCGCCGGACATGGTGAAGGCGTTCCGCGACCAGTCCGCGCTGGCGCCAAGGCGCTTCAGCTGGTTGATGATCGTGTCGCCGGATTCCCGCTTCCAGTCCCAGATCTTGGCGGTGAAGGCCTCGCGCCCGATCTCGCGCCGGCCGGGTTCGCCCCGTTCGGCCATGCGGCGTTCGACGACCATCTGGGTGGCGATGCCCGCATGGTCCTGACCCGGCTGCCACAGCGTGTCAAAGCCCCGCATCCGGTGCCAGCGGACCAGGATGTCCTGCAGCGTGTTGTTCAGCGCGTGGCCGATATGCAGGCTGCCGGTGACGTTGGGGGGCGGGATCATCACGGTGAAGGTTTCCGACCGCCGGGCATTGGCCCCGGCGGCAAAGGCGTTCCGGCGTTCCCATTCGGCCGCGATCCGGGCCTCGGCATCCGCCGCGTCAAAGCTTTTGTCCATCGTCATCGCATCACCCCATCTGTTGCAGCGGGATTAGCGAATGCGGGGCCAAAGGCCAAGCCCGTCGGCACCGGGCATGTCATCCGGGGCGGTTCGCGGCCGGGCCCGTCAGCGCAGGTCCACGATGGGGGCAAAGCCGCCCCAGAACATGCGCGCGCCGTCAAAGGGCATGTCGGCCATGTCGGGGTGGTCCTCGGTCATCATCGCGGCCCATGCGGCATCCGCGGTGGCGCGGTCGGGCCATTCGATCCAGGACAGCACAGGCACCTCGTCGCCGGTGGCCTCGGTCGCGCGATAGAAATCGGTGCGCTTGCCGTGGGGCACGTCCTCGCCCCAGCATTCGACCAGCCGCAGCGCGCCGTGACGCTTGAACGCCGGCCAGGCCCTGGTCGCGTGATCGGCATAGTCGTCGCGCTTGTCCGCGGGCACGGCCAGCACGAAGCCGGAATAATAGCTCATCGCATCCTCCCTTGCGTCGGTGGGCACAGTGTCCGCCCACAGGAGATTCGAGGCAACAGGCGTCGCGCCTAGACGGCGCGATCCAGCTTGGTCGCCAGGTGGATCAGGCTTTCGGACGACCGCACGCCCTCGATCCCGCCGATGCGGTCCAGCGTCTCGTCCAGTTCGGTCGTCGAGGCGGTGGCCAGCTGCAGCAGCAGGTCGACCCGGCCGCTGGTGGTGTGCACACGCTCGACCTGGGGCAGGGACTTGAGCCGCGACAGCACGGCGGGCTGGGCGCGGGGCTCGATGCCCAGCAGGACGGTGGCGCGGATGCGGGCCCCGCGCGCGGCCTCTCCCAGGCGCAGCGTGTATCCGGCGATGGCGCCGGTGCTCTCCAGCCGCTCCAGCCGGGCCTGCACGGTCGAACGCGCGACGCGCAGGCGGCGGGCCAGCACCGCCACCGACATGCGCGCGTCGCCCGACAGCTGCGCCAGAATGTTGCGATCCAGATCGTCCAAAGCCGCGCCTGCCTGCCTGTTTCGTCAAAATGACATGAACTGCGTCATAATAACCGGGATGACATGCGATTCTAGCCTTTTCATCGGTGAAATCGGAACTCAAAAGCGCCATTCCGGGTTGCAGGACCGCAACCCATCATCCAGCCTCGTGCGAAAGGAACCGCAATGGGACAACAGAAGACCGTCTGGGAAAATCCGGCCGAGGTCATCCGACATCTGGCCCCGGAACATCCGGTCATGGTCTTCGCGCCGACAGTCTTGCAGGACCGTGCGCGGCAATTCATCGACGGCTTTCCGGGGCTGGTGACCTATGCGGTCAAGTCCAACCCCGACGAGGCCGTGATTCAGAACCTTGTCGCCGCCGGCATCCGCGGTTTCGACGTGGCCTCGCCCTTCGAGATCGACCTGATCGGCCGCATGGCGCCGCATGCTGCGCGCCATTACCACAATCCCGTCCGCGCAAGGTCCGAGATCGCGCACGGCGTGTCCCAGAACATCCGCGCCTGGTCCGTGGACAGCCGGTCCGAACTGGACAAGCTGTTCGATCAGGTGCCGACCCAGGTCGACGGCAAGGGGGTCGAGATATCGCCCCGCTTCAAGCTGCCGGTGCTGGGCGCGGCCTATGACTTCGGCTCCAAGTTCGGCGCATCGCCCGAACTGGCGGCCGAGCTGCTGGCAGAGGTCGCGCGCCGTGGATACGTCCCGTCGCTGACCTTCCATCCGGGCACGCAATGCACCGATCCGATCGCATGGGAAAGCTATATCCGCGTGTCCAAGGACATCTGCGACATGGCGGGCGTGCGCGCGGTGCGCCTGAACGTGGGCGGCGGTTTCCCCTCGCACCGCGTCGTCGGCGTCGAGCCCGACCTGACCTCGATCTTCCAGGAGATCTCCGACACCGTGACCGAGATGTTCGGCACCGACGCGCCCGACCTGGTCTGCGAACCGGGACGCGGCATCGTGGCCGATGCCTATGCTCTGATCACCCGGGTCAAGGGCGTGCGCGACGGCGGCCACGTGTTCCTGAACGACGGCGTCTATGGCGGCCTGGCCGAGCTGCCGATCATCGGCAACATCGACCGCATCGAGGTCCTGACTCCCAAGGGCACCCCGCGCGTGGGCGAGGCCGGTGGCCGCGTCATCTTTGGCCCGACCTGCGATTCGGTCGACCGCCTGCCGGGTGAACTGGCCCTGCCGGACACGATCCAGGAAGGCGATTTCGTGATCTTCCACGGCGCGGGCGCCTATTCGACGGTCACGAACACGCGATTCAACGGTTTCGGCGCCATGACCAACGCGACCGTGATGCGCCTGTCGTAACGGTTTGCTCATGCCCCCATGCTAGGCTTGGGGGCATGAGCGTGACCAGACCACCCACCATCCATGTCGTGCTGATGGACGGCACCTTCGCGTCGCTGGCCGATGGCAGGCGCAGTTCCATCGGCCGCATCCACCGCCTGCTGACGGGCCAGCTGGGCGCCCTGCCGCCCGGACGCATTCGCGTCCATTACGGCATGGGACAGCAATGGGCCCGATGGCGCACGCTGCCCGACCTGGTCATGGGCCGCATCCTGGAAACTCGCATCACCGATGCCTATGGCTGGCTGGCCAGCGGCTATCGCCCCGGCGACCGGATCTTCATGCTGGGCTATTCCCGCGGGGCCTTCGCGATCCGCAGCCTGGCGGGGATGATCAGCCGCGTGGGCCTGCTGCAGGCGCAGGCGGCGACCGAACGCCACATCCGGCTGGCCTGGCGCTATTACCACCAGGGGGGCACGCCGCAGGCGATGGCCGCCTTCCGGCGCAGGCGCTGTCATGCGCAAGCGCCGATCCGCATGGTCGGTTGTTTTGACACGGTGATGGCCCTGGGCCTGCGGCTGCCGGTGCTGTGGATGCTGACAGAGCCGCGGTTCCGCTTTCACGACGCGCATCTGGGGCAGGGAATCGAGCACGGGTTCCAGGCCCTGGCCCTGGATGAGACCCGCGCCGCCTTTGCGCCGCTGCTGTGGGACGATGCCCATGCGGCGGGCCGGATCGAGCAGATGTGGTTTCGCGGCGCGCATCCCGACATCGGCGGACAGCTGTCCGGGTTCGAGATGTCGCGGCCCTTGGCGAACATCCCGCTGGTCTGGATGCTGGATCGGGCCGAACAGGTCGGCCTGCCGTTGCCGCCTGGATGGCGGGGGCTGTTTCCGGGAGATGCCGCGGCGCCGTCGATCGGGTCGTGGCGCAACTGGGGCAAGGCGTTCCTGGCGCGCACGCCCCGCCTTGCCGGCCGCTACATGACCGAGGCGCTGCATCCGACGGTGCCAAGACCCGTTGCCGGGCCGGCCCGCCTGACCGGACACCTGACTGCGCACCGCCCGCCGCGTCGCAGATCGCCCGCCACCATCGCCGCGCGCTGGCGCCGCCCGCCCGTCGATCCCGCCTAAGGGGTGGTCAGGCCACGGCCTCCAGCCCGGCCTTGGGGCGCACGCCCAAGGCGGCGCAGACGTCGCGGGTCAGTTCGGGACGGTTCAGCGTATAGAAATGCAGCTGGTCCACGCCGCCCGCGATCAGCTTTTCGCACAGGTCCACCGACAGGTCGGTCGCAAGCGCACGCTGTGCGTCGGGGCCGTCCAGGGCCGCAAGCTGGAACGCCTCCTCGGCCCAGTCCGGGACGGTGGTGTTGCAGGTCGCGGCGAACCGCTTGGTCCCGGCCCAGCTTTGGACCGGCAGCAGGCCGGGGATGATCGGCGCGTCGATGCCGGCCGCGACGCATTTGTCGCGAAAGCGGAAAAAGGTTTCGGGCTCGAAGAAGAACTGCGTGATGGCGCTGGTGGCCCCGGCCTCGATCTTGCGCTTCAGCCAGGTCACGTCGGCATCGCCATCGGCGCTGTCCGGGTGCGGTTCGGGATAGGCGCCGCAGCGGATCGTCATGTCGCCGCGCGCGGCGATCGCCTCGATCAGTTCGACCGAATTGGCAAAGCCGTCGTCATGCGGGGTGAAGCGGTCGGCCCCCTTGGGCGCATCGCCGCGCAGTGCCACGATCTGGGTGATCCCGGCATCGGCATAGGACTGCACGATCTCCATCGTCTCGGCGCGGGTGGCCTCGACGCAGGTCAGATGCGCCGCGACCTGCAACCCGAACTGGCGGTTGATCGTGGTCACGGCCTCATGGGTCAGCTTGCGGGTCGTGCCGCCGGCGCCATAGGTGACCGACACGAAATCGGGGGCCAGCGGGGCCAGCACCTTGGCGGTCTCCCACAGCTTGAACGAGGCTTCCAGCGTCTTGGGCGGGAAGAACTCAAAGCTGACGTTCGGCGTGGTCATGGCGAATCCCTTCGTGTTGGCGGCTCTTGTGCCATGAGGCGCGGCGTGAGACAAATTCATAATCTTCAACATCAACGTGAGGGCGTTTCATCATGCATCTGGAACTGCGCCATCTGCGCACCGTGCATGCGATCCACGAACAGGGCGGCCTGGCCCGCGCCGCCGAGGTGCTGAACATCACGCAGAGCGCGCTGTCCCACCAGGTCAAGGCGCTGGAGGAGCAGTCGGGTGCCCAGCTGTTCGTGCGTCGCGCCAAGCCCATGCGCCTGTCCGCCGCGGGCATGCGCCTGCTGCGCCTGGCCGAACAGGTCCTGCCCCTGGTCGAGGCGACCGAGGCAGAGTTCAAGGGCGTCGAGGCCGGGCGCATCGGCCGGCTGCACATCGCGATGGAATGCCACGCCTGCTTTGACTGGCTGCTGCCGGTGCTGGACATCTTTCGCCGCGCCTGGCCCGACGTGGACGTGGACATCCGCCAGCGCCTGGCCTTTGGCGCGCTGCCCGCGCTGGTGCGCGAGGAGGTGGACCTGGTGATCTCCTCGGACCCCGAGGATCTGGCGGGCGTCACCTTTCAGCCGCTGTTCGACTATGCGCCGACCCTGGTCGTGCCGGCGGGCCATCCGCTGGCGGCCAAGGGCCATGCCGATCCCGCCGATCTGGCCGCCGAGACGCTGATCACCTATCCCATGGACCGCGCACGGCTGGACGTCTTCAGCCAGTTCCTGACGCCCGCGAACATCGAACCCGCGCGCCAGCGCACGGTCGAACTGACCGCGGTGGCGCTGATGCTGGTGGCATCGGGGCGGGGCGTCGCGGTCATGCCGGACTGGGTCCTGCGGCGCGAGGCCGCGAACCCGGAACTGGTGCTGCTGCCGCTGGGGCCGCAGGGGATCCGCCGCCGTCTGTACGCGGCGGTGCGGTCGGACGACCTGTCACAGCCCTACATGGCGCATGTGCTGCGCCTGTCGCGCACCGAACCCCTGCGGATGCTGCGCACCCCGTCCAGCTAGGCCGGCGCGTGATGCTTGGCTTTCCGCCGCGTCTGCCCTATGACGCGGCCAACCCCAATTCCCGGAGCACCCGATGGCAAGCGCCAATCTGAACGTGATGATCAAGGCCGCCCGCAAGGCGGGTCGCGCCCTCGTCAAGGATTTCCGCGAGGTCGAGAACCTTCAGGTCAGCGTCAAGGGCGCCGGCGATTTCGTCACCCGCGCCGACCGCGAGGCCGAACGCCTGATCAAGGAAGAGCTGATGACCGCCCGCCCCAGCTATGGCTGGCTGGGCGAGGAGACCGGCAAGACCGAGGGCGACGACCCCACCCGCCGCTGGATCGTGGACCCGCTGGATGGGACGACGAACTTCCTGCACGGCCTGCCGCACTGGGCCGTCTCCATCGCGCTGGAGCACAAGAAGGAGATCGTCGCCGCGGTCATCTTCGACGCCGCCAAGGACGAGATGTTCGTGGCCGAAAAGGGCACCGGCGCCTATATGAACGACCAGCGCCTGCGCGTGTCGGGCCGCACCAAGCTGTCCGAATCGGTGTTCTCGACCGGGATCCCGCATGCCGGGACCGGCCCGCTGCCAGCGATGATCCAGGATCTGGCCCAGCTGATGCCCGTCTGTGCGGGCGTGCGCGGTTTCGGGTCCGCGGCGCTGAACCTGGCCTATGTCGCCGGCGGCCGGTTCGACGGCTATTGGGAACGCGGCACGAAATCCTGGGACGTGGCCGCGGGCATCCTGATGGTGCGCGAGGCCGGCGGTTTCGTCCACGGCATCCGCGAGGGCGACGATCCGCTGGAATCGGGTCGTCTCATCGCGGCGAACCCCACCCTGCTGGACCCCTTCGCCAAGATCATCCGCGCCCGCGACTAGGCTGCAACAGGTCAGGGTTGCAGACCGTGCAACCCTGACCCTCGCTTGACCTTGCGGAATGGCGGGCGCAACAGGGGGCAACCCTGAAGGCGCCCGCTTATGTCCGACGACCGACCGACCCAGCCCTATGCCGCATCCGCCGCCGTCGCGGCGCCGCCCCCGGTTCCGCCGCAGGGGCAGGCCCCCGTCCGCGACCGCACCGGCCTTGCCATCGCCATGATGTGCGCGGTCAGCCTGATCTTCGCCTTCCAGGACGTGTTCTCTCGCATTCTGGGCGGGGGCTATCCGCCGGTGCTGATCGTGATGATCCGGTACTGGGTCTTTGCGCTGTTCGTGATCGCGCTGGTCGCACGCCAGCCGGGCGGGTTGAAACGCGCCATCCGCACGAAACGCCCCCTGACCCAAATCGCCCGCGGCGTGATCCTGGCGCTGGAGGTGCTGATCATGGTCGAGGCCTTCGTCCGCCTGGGCCTGATCGAGACGCATGCTGTCTTTTCCGTCTATCCGCTGCTGGTCGCGGCCCTGTCCGGGCCGGTCCTGGGCGAGGCGGTCGGATGGCGGCGCTGGACCGCCATCGCGGTGGGCTTTGCCGGGATCATCGTGATCCTGAACCCCGGCGGCGGGGTCATCAGCATGGCGGCGCTGCTGCCCTTTGCGGCGGCGCTGATGTTCGCGCTGTACGGCCTGCTGACGCGACACGTGTCGCGCGACGATCCGGCAATGGTCAGCTTTTTCTGGACCGGCGTGTCGGGGGCGGTGGCCATGACGCTGGTGGGCATCTGGGACTGGCAGTGGCTGGCACCGATGGACTGGGTCTGGATGGGCTGCCTGTGCGTCTGCGGCATGACCTCGCATTACCTGATGATCCGCAGCTATGAGCTGGCCGAGGCGTCGGCCTTGCAGCCCTTCGGCTATACGCAGCTGGTCTGGGTCAGCATCCTGGGCGTGGTCCTGTTCAACGAGAAGCTGCGCGCCAACGTGGTGATTGGGGCCGCGATCGTCGTCGCGGCAAGCCTGTTCACTCTGTGGCGACAGCGGATGCGGTCGCGCTGAACCAGCCTTCGGGCAGGCGCGGTCCGATGAAGGGCTTGGGCCGCGGCTTGGCCGACAGGGCCAGCGTCAGCCGCGCCGGCGGGGGCGGCACCGCACCGCCGCCCGACAGGTCCCACCGGGTGACGACCGGCGCGGGCGTGCCATGGATGCGCGCACGATAGATCGGCAGCGCCTCGGCCACGCGCATGACGTAATTGCGCGTCTCGTCGAAGGGGATCAGCTCGACCCAGTCCACGGGATCGGCATCGCGGCGCAGGTCGCCGAAATCGTTCAGCCAACGCGCGGACCGCCCCGGCCCGGCATTGTAGCCCGCCGCGATCAGCGCCACGGACGGGCCGAACCGGTCGGCCAGGTCGATCAGGTATTGCGACCCGATCCGCGCGTTGTAGCTGGCATCGCTGGACAGGCGCGCCAGGTCATAGGGCATGCCGATCTGGCGCGTGACCTGTTCGGCGGTGCCGGGCATCACCTGCATCAGCCCCTGCGCGCCGACGGGGCTGGAGGCCGTGTGGTTGAATTCGGATTCCTGGCGCGCGATGGCCATGACCAGTTCCGGGGGCGGGCCCAGATCCTCGCGCTCCAGCCCGGTCAGGGGGAAATGCGCGACGGGCCAGATCACGCCCTGGTTCGCCGACTGTTTGGCCAAGCGCAGCCCGTGCCAGGGGGTCCCGGCCTCGTACATCAGGCGCGCCATGCGGGCGATGTCGTCTGGGGCCGCGGTTTCCGCCAAGTGCAGCAGAAAGCGCTGCGCGTCGTCGCGCCGTCCGCTGGCGACCAGCCACAGGCCTGCGCGAAAGATCGGGTTCTCACGCAGCGCGCTGCCGCGCCAGTCGGGCAGGGTGTCGATGGCCGCGTCGGCCACGGCGTAATCGGCGGGCAGGGTGCGGCCGACCTTCTCCATCGCCAGTTGACCGTAATAGGTACCGGGCAGGTCGGCCGCCGCACCAAAGGCCGTGCGTGCGGCGGCATCGTCGCCCAGGGCCTCATGCGCGCGACCCTGCCAGTAGAAGGCGCGCGACTTGCTGATCGCGGCGCCGACGACGGTTTCCAGATGGTCGAAATGCGTCAGCGCGCGGGCCGCATCGCCGGTCTTCAACGCGGCAAAGCCCGCCAGCCATTCCAGGTCGGCGTAATGGCGGTTGTCGGGCGTCAGGAAATGCGGCGTGGCCAAGCGCAGCGCGCGGTCCCAGTCGCCGTTCCGCATGGCCAGCCGCGTGTAATCCACCCGCATCGACGCCCATCGCGCCGGAACGCGCAGCGCCTCCGCGCTGGTCGAGGATTCCAGCAGCAGGGCCTGGGCGCCCTCATGCTGCTTTGCGCCCACGCGCCAGTCGAAGCGGTCCATCGCCAGGCCCGGATCGGAGCGCAGGTCGGCAGGCAGCGCCAGGATCAGGTCGTCGACGCCGGCACGGCCCGCCTGCACGGCGATCCGGGCGCGGGGCAGGGGGCGGTCGGCCTCGGGCAGGCGGGGCAGCAGGCGTTCGGCCTGTGCCCATTCCCCCGCATCCAGCATCGCGGTGATGCGCGCGGGGATCAGCGGCAGCAGTTCGGGAAAGGCGGCCAGCAGGGCGGCCTCGTCCTCGGCCGGCAGGGGTTGCGTGGTGAAGAAGGCCTGGCGGGTCCGGGCGGCATCGGCGTCGGGCAGGATCGCGGTCAGCGCGTTCAGGCCGGCCCGCGTGGTGGGGCTGCGGCCGTCGAACCACAGGCGGATGTCGTCGGGATCGGCGCCGGGGCGCAGCCGCGTCTCTCCGCGCTGGATCAGCAGGTCAAGGCCGGGCCAGTCGGGATGGTTGCGCAGAAAGCCCGCGTAATCGGCAAAATCGCCGTGGCCTGCGCGCAGGGCGTGCCAGCCGACCAGCGCCTCGCCCAAGGGGCCTGCGGCGCGGGCGGCGTCACGGGCGGTCACCCAGTCCTGGACCTGGGTCGCGGCCAGGGCCAGCGCCATCGCGCCCGGATCCTCGGCCCGTGCGGGCAGAGCCAGGGACAGGGCCAGAAGGCCCGCCATCGTCATGTCACGCAGAAGTCGCATCACCACCCTGTGTCACCGTCAAACGCCCCGCGTGCAATTCACAACCTTGGCAAGTTCGCGGCCCTTGGTTAGGGATGGCCGCGCAATTGCCTGCTTTCACCAAGGATCATCATGGAGCGTGTCATGTTCAAAGGGTCGATGCCAGCCCTGGTCACGCCGTTCACCCCGGACGGCGAGCTGGATCTGGACACGCTGAAGAAGCTGGTCGAATGGCATGTCGAACAGGGCAGCCACGCCATCGTGCCCGTGGGTACCACCGGCGAAAGTCCCACCCTGACCCATGACGAGCATCGCACCGTCATCGAGGAGGTGGTGCGTGCGGTGAACGGTCGCATCCCGGTCATCGCGGGCGCCGGGTCGAACTCCACGCGCGAGGGCATCGGCCTCTTGCAGCACGCGGCCAGCGTGGGCGCGGATGCGGGACTGGTCGTCACGCCCTATTACAACAAGCCGACGCAGGCGGGGCTGATCGCGCATTACACCGCGCTGACCGAGGCCTGCGATCTGCCGATCATCATCTACAACATCCCCGGGCGGTCGGTCGTCGACATGATGCCCGAGACGATGGGCGTCCTGGCGAAGATCCCGTCGATCATCGGGGTCAAGGACGCGACCGGCAAGCTGGAGCGCGTGAGCTGCCAGCGCATGACCTGCGGGGCGGATTTCATCCAGCTGTCCGGAGAGGACGCGACGGCCCTGGGCTTCAACGCGCATGGCGGCGTGGGCTGCATCAGCGTGACCGCGAACGTCGCGCCGCGCCTGTGCGCGCAGTTCCAGGAGGCCACGCTGCGCGGCGATTACGCGGCGGCGCTGGAGATCCAGGACCGGCTGATGCCGCTGCATCTGGCGATCTTCGTCGAGCCGGGGCTGGTGGGCGCGAAATACGCGATGTCGCGCCTTGGCCTCTGCCACGAGCGGGTGCGCCTGCCGCTGACGCCGCTGACCGAACCGACGCGCCATCTGATCGACGCGGCGCTGGAGCATGCGGGCCTGATCTGAGTGCGTCCCGCGACGGCGGGGGGCCAGCCCCCCGCACCCCCCGGTGTCGCGCGGTGCCGGTGTCTTAGCTGAGACCCAGGCCGGCCCGCATCATCATCCGGCGCACGGGTGCGATTCCGTACAACCCGCCCAGAGCCGCGGCGCGCAGGTCGCGCAGCGGGCGCAGCTGCGCCTGGCTGGCGCGATTCAGGGCGTCGATGGCCAGAATGCGTGCATAGGCGTCCGGGCGGCGCGTTCGGTTGTAGCGGGCAAGGCTGTCGGCGCTGCCCGGATCGGCGCGGCTGAGCTCCAGCAGCGCCGAGAGGTCGGCCAGGCTCATGTTCAGGCCCTGCGCGCCGATGGGGGGCAGGACATGCGCGGCCTCGGCGATCAGCGCGGTGCGGGGGCCGGCGAAGCGGTCGGCGATCTGGCTGACGATCGGCCAGGCGGTCAGGGGGGTCGCCTGGCGCAGGTGCCCCAGCACCCCGGCGGAGCGGTCGTTCAGCGCGGCTTCGAAGCCTGGGGCGGGCAGGGCCAGCAGCGCGTCGATGGCGGCGGCGTCGTCCATCCAGACCACGGCCGAACCGGGCTGTCCGTCACGGTCGGGCAGGGGGACCAGCGTAAAGGGCCCGCCGGAGCGGTGCACCTCGGTCGAGACGTTATGGTGGGGCTGTTCATGCGTCACGGCAAAGGCCAGCGCCTTTTGCCCATAGCGCCAGGTGCGCGTGCCGATGCCCAAGGCGCCCCGGACCGCGGAATCGCGGCCGTCCGCGCCGATCAGCAGGCGGGCGCGCAGGCGGCGGCCGTCGGTCAGGGTCACGACCGCGCCTTCGGATCGGGGCAGGACCGTCGCCGTGCCGGTGCCGTGGATCACCCGGACCGAGGGCAGGGCGCGGGTGCGGGCCATCAGCTCGCGCCGCATCAGCCAGTTGGGCAGGTTCCAGCCGAATGGCTGGTCGCCGATCTCGGCCGCGTCGAAGTCGCGGGTCAGGCGCGGCGTGGCGGTGGCGCCCCCGGCATCGACGATGCGCATGACCTGCAACGCGGTCGCATGGGGGGCGAGGTGTTCCCACAGCCCGATGCGTTCGAAGAGCGCGACCGAGGGCATCAGGAAGGCGGTCGAGCGCAGGTCGGCGCCCGCCGCGTCCTCCTCGGTCACCGGGGGGGCGGGATCGACGCAGAGGACCGAGAACCCCTCGGCCCCGAAGGCGCAGGCGGCGATCAGCCCGGCCAGTCCGCCGCCCGAGATCAGGATGTCGATGTCGTCGATGCGCGTGTCGGTCATGGCAGGCCCCTTCGGTTCCGGGTCAGACTGCCCCGCCGCGCGGGCGGGGGAAAGGGGCGGCGCTGTCGCAGTCAGACCAGCGCGCGCAGAAAGCCGGTCAGGTCATGGGTGCGGTGCTGAACATGCGGGCCGACCCCGCCGGTCAGCGCGTCGGGCCCGTGGCGACCGTCGCCCACCAGCACGGTGCGCATGCCCAGGTCGTGCGGGACGATCAGGTTGCGCGGGTCATCCTCGAAGAACGCGGCCCGGGCGGGGTCGATGCCGGACGCGGCCAGGATCGGCGCATAGGCGCGGGGGTCGGGCTTGGGGTGAAAGCCCGCCTCCTCGATGCCATAGACGGCGTCGAACAGGTCCTCGGGCAGGGCGCGGGCGGCCAGGACGCGGCGGGCATAGCCCGCGTCGCCATTGGTGTGGATGATCCGCCGCCCCGGCAGGGCCGCGATGGCGGCGGCCAGGTCCGGGTCGGGGGTCAACACCGAGAAGTCGATGTCGTGCACGTCGGCCAGATATGCCGCGGGATCGATCTGATGTTCGGCCATCAGCCCGGCCAGCGTGGTGCCGTGCAGCCGCCAGTAATCCGCGCGCAGGCGGTTCGCATGATCCTGCGGCACGTCCAGCGCGCGCATCATCCAGGCGGTCATCCGGACCTCGATCTGCGCGAAAAGCTGCGCCTCGGGCGGGTAGAGGGTGTTGTCCAGATCGAAGATCCAGGCGGTGACATGCGAAAAATCCATGCCCCGGGCATAGCTTGCGCGCGGACCGCTTGCAATTCGGCACGCGCGGGCCAATCGTTCGCGGATGAAAGACGCCTATTCCCTGATCCTGACCGCCATCGAGGGCGGAACATACCGCCCCGGCGACCGGCTGGTCGAATCCGAGCTGGCCGAGCGGTTCGGCGTCAGCCGCACCCCCGTACGCGAGGCGCTGCAGCGGCTGGAGACGCAAGCCATGTTGGTGCGCGACGGGCGCAGCCTGATCGTCGCTTCGCTGGACCACAACCAGTTGGCCGAGCTCTATACCGTGCGGGCCGAGCTGGAGGCGCTGGCCGCCCGCCTGGCTGCCCGCCACGCGACGCCGGAGGAGGTGCGCGTGCTGGCCCAGATGGTCGAGGAGGACCGCCGCACCAAGGGCGATCCCGAGGCGCTGGCGCGGGCCAACAAACGCTTCCACCGGCAGATCCACCTGGCGTCGCACAACCGCTATCTGGTGCAGCAGCTGGATCTGGTGCACCGGACCATGGCGCTGATGGCGCGGACGTCGCTGGCCGCCGAGGGGCGGGGCGAGACCGCGCTGGCCGAACATGCCCGCATCGTCGAGGCGATCGCTGCGGGCGACGGGGCGGCGGCGGACCGTGCGCTGCGCCAGCATATCTCGATGGCGTGGGAGACGCGGCTGAAGCTGGAGGCGCAGGCGAGTGGCTGAGCCGCGCCTGATCCTGACGCAGGCCGACATCGACGAAGGGGCCGCACATCTGGCGGCCGTCTGCCCGGTCTGGGCGCGGGTGCTGCCCCAGCTTGGGCCGCTGCCCCTGCGCCGCCAGCCGGACGGGTTCGCGGCGATGGCGCAGGCCATCGTGGGCCAGCAGGTGTCGGTCGCGGCGGCGGCGGCGATCTGGGGGCGGCTGCAGGCCGCTGGGCTGGACCGGGAGGCGACCCTGCGCGAGGCCGATGACGACAGCTTGCGTGCCGCGGGGCTGTCGCGTCCCAAGGCGCGCTATCTGAGGGGGATCGCCGCGGCGGGGCTGGACTGGCAGGGCCTGCGCGATCTGCCTGATGATGAGGCCATGGCGCGACTGGTGGCCCTGCCGGGCATCGGGGTCTGGACGGCCAAGATCTATCTGAAATTCGCGCTGGGCCGCCGGGATGTTTTCGCTGCGGGCGATCTGGCCCTGCAGGAGGCGGCGCGCGGCATGTACGGGCTGGCCGAACGGCCCGGGCCCAAGGTGCTGCGCGCGCTGGCCGAGCCTTGGGCGCCGTGGCGCGCGGTTGCGGCGCGGGGGCTCTGGGCCTATTACCGCTGGGCCAAAGGACGCGAGGGAATATCATGACCGAACCGCTGCAATCCGCCCGCCGGGGCCCCGAGAAGGCCGGATCGGTCGTCGTCTTCCTGCACGGCTATGGCGCCGACGGGACAGACCTTCTGGGCCTGTCCGAGCCGCTGGCGCCGCATCTGCCCACGACGGCCTTCTATGCGCCCGACGCGCCCGAGCCGTCGCGCAACAATCCGATGGGGTTCCAGTGGTTCCCGATTCCCTGGCTGGACGGATCGTCCGAAGTCGATGCCCGCATCAGTATGGGCCAGTCGGTGACTGCGCTGAACGAATTCCTGGACACCGTGCTGGCCGCCGAGGAGCTGACCCCCGACCGGATGGTGCTGGTGGGTTTTTCCCAAGGCACGATGATGGCGCTGCACGTGGCCCCGCGCCGCGACGTGGCCGTGGCGGGGGNCGTCGGATTTTCGGGCCGCCTGCTGACCCCCGAGGTCCTGGCGGAGGAGGCGCGGGTCAAGCCGCCGGTCCTGCTGATCCATGGCGACCAGGACGAGGTGGTGCCCTTCGACGACATGTCCCTGGCCGGCCAGACCCTGCAGGAGGCGGGATTCACCGTCTATGGCCACGTGATGCAGGGGACCGGGCACGGCATCTCTCCGGACGGGTTGTCGGTCGCGCTGGCCTTTCTGAAGGAGCATCTGCCCGGCTGATCGCGGGGTCGTCACGCTGCTGTCATCCTGGGCGTCTATGGGATGGTCCGTCGGGAATAGATGCGGGGGCTTGCCAGATCACCGCCGCCAGATATAGTCGACGCAACGGATCTGACGGGCGCCCCGGTCAACCCCACGGGGCAGACGGGAAGGCGCTATGCTGGACGACCATCTTCATTCCGATTTCCGAACGCAGTTCGTGCGCGAGCCGGCCAACCTGCGCCATTTCCCGGCGCTGGTCCTGAATGCCGATTACCGGCCGCTGTCCTATTACCCGCTGTCGCTGTGGCCGTGGCAGGAGGCGATCAAGGCGGTGTTCCTGGACAGGGTGACCATCATCGCGGAATACGACCACGAGGTGCGAAGCCAGCGACAGGCGTTCCGCATCCCCTCGGTGGTGGTGCTGAAGGATTTCGTCCGACCCCAGAAGCGCGTGGCATTCACGCGCTTCAATCTTTTTCTGCGGGACGAATTCTGCTGCCAGTATTGCGGGGCCAAGGGCGATCTGACCTTCGATCATGTCGTGCCGCGGTCGCGCGGCGGGATCACCAGCTGGGAGAACGTGGTCGCGGCCTGTTCGCCCTGCAACCTGAAGAAGGCCAACCGCAGCCTGCGCCATTCCGGCATGCAGCTGCGCAAGCCCGCGCGCCGACCGTCAGCGGACGAGATGCATGCAATCGGGCGGCGCTTTCCGCCGAACCACCTGCACGACAGCTGGATGGACTTCCTGTATTGGGACGCCGAACTGGACAGCTGAGCGATCAGCCGTCGTGATCGTGGCGGTCCGGGGTGTTCAGCTGCACCCGCGCGGCGGCCAGGATCGTCACGGCGATCAACGCGAGGAAATGGGTCAGCGGCATGGGACACTCCTTCTCCTGACATCCAATATGGGCCGCATGGGTCGGGTTGGGAAGGCCATGCGGAGAATGCGCGACGTTTTGACGGGGACGGGGCGGGATCGCGCCGAGATCCGGCGTCTTGACCGGAAGAATCAGGCGTCCTAGACGGGGCGGCAGAGGACGACCTCCCCCTGACGGGCTGACACTTCCGGGACGGCCCGGATCATTCGGAGGGTTCAGCCATGCCATGGCTTCTTCTGTTCACGGCCGGTCTTCTGGAAATCGTCTGGGCGACGGCGATGAAATATTCGGCCGGCTTCACGCGCCCCATCCCCACCATCGTGATGGTCGTCGGCATGGTCGCGTCGTTCTGGCTGCTGGCGACGGCGATGCGGTCGCTGCCCCTGGGGACGGCCTACATGGTCTGGACGGGCATCGGCGCGGTGGGCAGCTTTGTCGTGGGCGTGGTGTTTCTGGCAGAGCCCGTCACCGCGATGCGCATGGCGGCGGCAGGGATGATCGTCGCAGGCATCGTCACGATGAAGCTGGCCTCCTGACAGGCCCGAGGGCGGGGCGCGCTTGCGTCCCGCGACGGCCGGGGGCGCTGCGCCCCCCGGACCCCCCGCCGCGTCGCGCCCTGCCGACAGAAAACCGCGAAATTCCCGCGTCGGGGGTAATTTCCTTCCGTGCCGAGGGGTGATAGACGCAATGCCAGCCAAAGGAGATCCGCCATGCCCGCCTATCGTTCCCGCACCACCACCCATGGCCGCAACATGGCCGGCGCACGGGGCCTGTGGCGCGCGACAGGCGTGAAGGACAGCGATTTCGGCAAGCCGATCATCGCCATCGTCAACAGCTTCACCCAGTTCGTGCCCGGCCATGTCCACCTGAAGGACCTGGGCCAGCTGGTCGCCCGCGAGGTCGAGGCGGCGGGTGGCATCGCCAAAGAATTCAACACCATCGCGGTCGACGACGGCATCGCCATGGGCCATGACGGCATGCTGTACTCGCTGCCCTCGCGCGAGGTCATCGCCGATTCGGTGGAATACATGGTCAATGCGCATTGCGCCGACGCGATGGTCTGCATCAGCAACTGCGACAAGATCACGCCGGGCATGCTGATGGCATCGCTGCGCCTGAACATCCCTACCGTCTTCGTGTCGGGCGGGCCGATGGAGGCGGGCAAGGTCGTGCTGCAGGACGGTCGTGTCAAGGCGCTGGACCTGGTCGACGCGATGGTCGCGGCGGCCGATGATTCGGTCAGCGACGAGGATGTGCAGGCGATCGAGCGGTCGGCCTGCCCGACCTGCGGGTCCTGTTCGGGCATGTTCACGGCCAATTCGATGAACTGCCTGACCGAGGCCCTGGGCCTGTCCCTGCCGGGCAACGGATCGACCCTGGCGACCCACGCCGACCGCAAGCGGCTGTTCGTCGAGGCGGGCCACCTGATCGTCGACCTGGCCAAGCGCCATTACGAGGGCGACGACTTCAGCGTCCTGCCCCGCAACGTGGCCAGCTTTGCCGCCTTCGAGAATGCGATGACCTTGGACATCGCGATGGGCGGGTCGACCAACACCGTCCTGCACCTGCTGGCCGCGGCGCATGAGGCCGAGATCGACTTTACCATGTCCGACATCGACCGCCTGTCGCGCAAGGTGCCGGTGCTGTGCAAGGTCGCACCCGCGAAATCGGACGTGCACATGGAGGATGTCCATCGCGCCGGCGGCATCATGGCCATTCTGGGCCAGCTGGACCGCGCCGGACTGCTGGACACCTCGGTGGGCAGCGTCCATTCCGGCACGCTGGCACAGGCGCTGGACCGGTGGGACGTGTCGCGCACGACCGCGGCGTCGGTGCACGATTTCTTCCGCGCGGCGCCGGGCGGGGTGCCGACGCAGACCGCGTTCTCTCAGGCGAACCGCTATGACGACGTGGACCTGGACCGCGAGACGGGCGTGATCCGGTCGTCGGAGCACGCGTTCTCGCGCGATGGCGGGCTGGCGGTGCTGTACGGCAACCTGGCCGAGGACGGCTGCATCGTGAAGACGGCGGGGGTGGACGATTCGAACCTGACCTTCGAGGGGCCCGCGCATATCTTCGAAAGCCAGGACGACAGCGTCAGTGCCATCCTGACCGGCAAGGTCAAGGCCGGAGAGGTCGTGCTGATCCGCTATGAAGGACCGCGCGGCGGGCCGGGGATGCAGGAGATGCTGTATCCGACCAGCTATCTGAAATCCAAGGGTCTGGGCAAGGAATGCGCGCTGGTGACCGACGGGCGGTTCTCGGGCGGGTCTTCGGGGCTGTCGATCGGCCACGTCTCTCCCGAGGCGGCCGAGGGTGGCACGATCGGTCTGGTCGAGCAGGGCGACCTGATCCGCATCGACATCCCGAACCGCAAGATCGAGCTGGTGGTCGACGACGCGACCCTGGCCGCCCGCCGCGCCACCCGCGATGCGGAAGGCTGGAAGCCCGCCAAGCCGCGCAAGCGCAAGATCACCACGGCCCTGCGCGCCTATGCGGCGATGACCACCAGCGCGGCAAAGGGTGCCGTCCGGGTGATCCCGGAGTAAGTGGCGGGGCGCCGGTCACCTGGCGCCCTCCAATTCGCCGATCAGCGCCTCCATCTCGGCGATCTCGCGGCGCTGCGTCTCGATGATGCCATCGGCTAGTGCGCGGACACGGGGATCGGTGATCTTTGCCCGGGTGCTGGTCAGGATGGCGATGGAGTGATGCGGGATCATCGCCTTCATCCAGGACACCTGGTCCACCGTCGCCTGACTGCGCACCATCGCGACGCCCAGGCCAAGGACGACGGCCGCCCCCGCCAGGGTCGCGACATTGGCGCGGCGGTTCGCGAACATCCTCCACATCGCGACCAGCATCACGATCGCCATCCCGCCCCCCATATACAGGGCCATCCAGGCGCGGGTCTGACTGAACCGGACATGCGACAGATCCCAGGTGTTCAGATACATCATCGCCAACATCGCAACGGTCGAGACGGCGATGGTCGCCAGGAAGCGGACATGGGTCATGGCATGGCCTTTCACAAGAAGTGCCTGCCCCCAACAGGGGACCCACGCCGATGTTCCCTCAGCCCAAGGGACCGGGGCAGCGTTCCTCGGACAGCATCACGTTCGCCTCGACCTGGCCCACGCCGGGCAGGGTCATGATGCGGCGGCGCAGGATGCGTTCGAAATCGCTGATGTCGCGGGCGGTGATTCGCAGCCGGTAGTCGAACTGGCCCAGGACGTGCTGGACCAGCTGCACCTCGGGGATGGCGGTGACGGCGCGTTCGAAATCCTCAAGCCCGGTGCGGCCCTTGGCGGCCAGCTTGATCCCCAGGAACACGGTCACGCCAAAGCCCAGCGCGGCCGAGTCCAGCACCACGCGCCGGCCGGCGATCACGCCCTGATCCGTCAGCCGCCTGATGCGCCGCCATGCGGCAGGCTGGCCGATGCCGACCGCGCGCCCGATATCGGCGGCGCTGGTGGTCGCGTCGCGTGCCAGCGCCCGCAGGATGGCCAGATCGGTCGCGTCCAGGTCGGTCACAGGGCCAGGTCCTCGCTGTCCTTGATGGTCGCGACCAGCATCAGCGCGTCCAGTTCGGCGATATGCGGCAGGGTCAGGATGCGGTCGCGATAGACCTGCTGCCAATGCGCCATGTCGCGGGCGATGACCGAGGCGCGCCAGTCGACGCTGCCCAGGAAGGACTGGATCTCGATCACCTCGGGGACCTGGCGCAGGGCCGCGACGAACTCGTCGAAGGCGCGCGGGTTCGTCTTGTCCAGCGTGAAGCGCAGGCTGACCTCGACCGCCCAGCCCATCGCGCGCCAGTCGATGCGGGCCTGCACGCCGCGCAGGACGCCCGCCTCGCGCATCCGCTCCATCCGTCGCCACAGGCTGGCCGCGGTGACGCCCGCGCGTTCGGCCAGCGTTGCATTGGCGGCGGCGGGATCGGCCAGAAGCTGGCGCAGGATGCGGCGATCGGTTGGGGCGGGCATGAAAGTCATGAGATTGGCATAATCATGGCATGATCTTTTCGCAAGATGCCTGAACCATTGATCGAATGCGGAGGTTCGAACCCGGTCCACAGGTTAGAACGGTATCAGCAAATCGAAAGGACTTCCCCATGCGCGTTTACTATGACCGCGATTGCGACGTGAACCTGATCAAGGACGCCAAGGTTGCGATCCTGGGCTATGGCAGCCAGGGCCATGCCCACGCCCTGAACCTGCGTGACAGCGGTGCCAAGAACGTCGTCGTGGCCCTGCGCGAGGGCAGCCCGTCCGCCAAGAAGGCCGAGGGCGAGGGCCTGAAGGTCATGGGCATCGCCGAAGCCGCCGCCTGGTGCGACGTCATCATGTTCACCATGCCCGACGAACTGCAGGCCGAGACCTACAAGAAGTACGTCCATGACAACCTGCGCGAAGGCGCGGCGATCGCCTTTGCCCACGGCCTGAACGTGCATTTCGGCCTGATCGAGCCCAAGCCCGGCGTCGATGTCATCATGATGGCGCCCAAGGGCCCCGGCCACACGGTGCGCGGCGAATACACCAAGGGCGGCGGCGTGCCCTGCCTGGTCGCGGTGCATCAGAACGCCTCGGGCAAGGCGATGGATATTGGCCTGTCCTACTGCTCGGCCATCGGTGGTGGCCGGTCGGGTATCATCGAGACCAACTTCCGCGAGGAATGCGAGACGGACCTGTTCGGCGAACAGGCGGTCCTGTGCGGCGGCCTGGTCGAACTGATCCGCATGGGCTTCGAGACGCTGGTCGAGGCCGGCTACGAGCCCGAAATGGCCTATTTCGAGTGCCTGCACGAGGTCAAGCTGATCGTCGACCTGATTTATGAGGGCGGCATCGCGAACATGAACTACTCGATCTCGAACACGGCTGAATACGGCGAATACGTGTCCGGCCCGCGCATCCTGCCCTATGACGAGACGAAAGCCCGCATGAAGGCCGTCCTGCGCGACATCCAGACCGGCAAGTTCGTGCGCGATTTCATGCAGGAGAACGCCGTCGGCCAGCCGTCATTCAAGGCGACGCGCCGCATCAACGACGAGCACCAGATCGAACAGGTCGGCGCCAAGCTGCGCGAGATGATGCCCTGGATCTCCAAGGGCAAGATGGTCGACCGCGCGCGCAACTGATCGGTCGAAGCCGGGGGTTTCACACCCCCGGACCCCGGTGGGGTATTTGGGCAAAGAAGATGTCATTCTCCTTTGTCCAAATACCCTGGGGGGAGTCCGAAGGACGGGGGGCAACGCCCCCCTTCCTCATGCCTGCAGCTTGTCCTGCGTCTTCGTCTGGAAATCCGACGCGTCATGGCGTTCATGCAGCTGTTTCGCGGGATCGCCGGACACGTTGTTCACCATGATGCCACGCTGAACCGCCGGGCGCGCCGCGATCTCGGCCTGCCAGCGATGCAGGTTGCGATAGCTTTCGGCATCCAGGAAGGTCGCCGCATCGCCGTAGGCGCCCCCCGTGATCAGTCGCCCGTACCACGGCCAGATCGCCATGTCGGCGATGGTGTAGTCGTCGCCCGCGATGAAGCGGCTATCGGCCAGGCGCTTGTCCAGCAGGTCAAGCTGACGCTTGACCTCCATCGTAAATCGGTCGATCGCGTATTCGATCTTGGTGGGTGCATAGGCGTAGAAATGCCCGAAGCCGCCGCCCAGATAGGGGCCCGCGCCCATCTGCCAGAACAGCCAGTTCAATGTCTCGGTTCGTGCGGCGGGATCCGTGGGCAGGAAGGCCCCGTATTTCTCGGCCAAGTAAAGCAGGATGGATCCTGATTCGAAGACCCTCTGCGGGGGGCTGACCGAATGGTCCATCAGTGCGGGGATCTTGCTGTTCGGGTTCGCCGCGACGAAGCCGCTTCCGAACTGATCGCCGTCACCGATCTTGATCAGCCACGCGTCATATTCGGCGTCATGGCCGGCCTCCAGCAGCTCCTCCAGCAGGATCGTGACCTTCTGCCCGTTGGGCGTTGCCAGCGAATAAAGCTGCAGCGGATGCTGGCCCACGGGCAGGTCGCGGTCATATTGGGCCCCGGCGGTGGGCTTGTTGATGCTGGCGAACTGGCCGCCATTCTCCTTGCCCGGGGTCCAGACCTTGGGCGGGGTATAGTCGTCGCTCATCGGGATGTCCTGTGATTGCGTCGGATCAGAGATGTGGGC
This sequence comes from Paracoccus sp. 08, assembly GCF_024105395.1. Classification (NCBI taxonomy): domain Bacteria; kingdom Pseudomonadati; phylum Pseudomonadota; class Alphaproteobacteria; order Rhodobacterales; family Paracoccaceae; genus Paracoccus; species Paracoccus sp. 08. The sequence continues at coordinate 28,536 of NZ_WEKR01000068.1, forward strand.
GGGCTTGCGGAACATCAACCGGGGGCTTGCGATGTTCTTATTATGTTCTATAATTGCAAGATGCTTCCGCCCCGTGATCCCGACCAGCGCATCAAGGCCCGTGGGGCCGACACTCGCCCCGCGGGGCGGTACGAACAGCAGGTCAGGACCCGCGAAGCCGACGACTGGGACATCGCCGAGGATCAATCCCTGCTGCGGACCGAGGTAACGGTCGAGCGCCCGCGCAGCATCATCACCCGCAATACCTCTCCGGACATCAGCTTCGACCGGTCGATCAATCCCTATCGGGGGTGCGAACATGGCTGCATCTACTGCTATGCGCGGCCGACGCATGCTTGGCTGGGCCTGTCGCCGGGTCTGGATTTCGAGACGCGGATCACCGCAAAGCCCGATGCGGCCGACCTGCTGGCGCGCGAACTGGCGCGGCCCAGCTATCGCCCCGCGCCGATCGCCTTGGGCACGAACACCGATCCCTATCAGCCGGTCGAAAAGCGACTTGCGATCATGCCCGGTATCCTGCGGGTGCTGCGCGATTGGAACCACCCGGTGACATTGGTGACGCGGGGCCAGACAGTCCTGCGCGATCTGGACCTGTGGGCGGAACTGGCGGCACGCGATCAGGCCTCGGTGGGTGTCAGCATCACCACGCTGGACGCGGATCTGGCCCACACGCTGGAACCGCGCGCGCCGGCACCCGCGACCCGTCTGCGGATGATCCGGGATCTGTCACGCGCAGGCGTGCCGGTCCGCGTGATGGTCGCCCCGGTCATCCCCGTTTTGACCGAGCCCGAGATCGAGGCCATCCTGACCGCCGCGCGCGAGGCGGGCGCCACCNCCGCCACGATGATCCCCCTGCGTCTGCCACATGAGGTCGCGCCGCTGTTTCGCGATTGGCTGGAACGGCACCGGCCGGGGATGGCCGCGCATGTGATGAACCGCGTGCAGGACATGCGCGGCGGACGCGACAACGACCCGCGTTTCGGCCACCGGTTTCGCGGAGAGGGCCTGCACGCGCAACTGGCCCAGCAGCGGTTCCGGCTGGCGCGAACCAGGTTGGGGTACCGCACGGGCGGGCCGGCGCTGGACTGTTCGCGGTTCGGGCCGCCGCCCAAGGCCGGGGACCAGCTGTCGCTGTTCTAGTGGCGGCGGTCGTCCTCGCCGCAGCTGCTGAAGGCGCCCAGCAGTGCGGTGATTCGGTCCAGCGCGGGGCGGGGGCCGCGGGGGCGGGTCTCCAGCGCCTCGTGCATCGCGCGCAGATGCGCGGGCATGGTCCCGCAGCAGCCGCCGATGATCCGCACGCCCAGGTCGCGCGCAAGGCAGGCGTAATCGGCCATCAGTTCGGGCGTGCCGTCGTAATGGATATGGCCATCCTGCAGATGCGGCACGCCCGCGTTGCCCTTGGCGATGGTCGGGCGTTCATTGCCCGATGCGGCAAGACCGGTGACCGACCGCAGCAGGTCGGACGCGCCGACGCCGCAATTGGCGCCATAGGCCACGGGCGGATTGGGCAAACGTTCCACCGCGGCGGCCAGCTGTCCGGGCGTCACGCCCATGATCGTGCGGCCCGCGGTGTCAAAGCTGAGGCTGCCACACCAGGCCATGCCGGCCAGGCGCGCGGCCTCGGCCGCGGCGCGCAGCTCCTCCAGCGAGGAGAGGGTCTCGACCCACAGGATGTCGGCGCCGCCGTCGCGCAGCGCCTCGGCCTGTTCGTGGAACATCTGGACGGCACGCGCATGGGTCAGGCTGCCCATCGGGGCCATGAATTCGGCGCTGGGGCCCATGCTGCCCGCGACGATGACGGTGCGGCCCGCGCGGTCGGCCTGATCGCGGGCGATCTCGGCGGCGCGGCGGTTCAGTTCGGTGACGCGGGCGGCGGCGCCATGGCGCGCAAGACGGCTGGCATTCGCCCCAAAGCTGTTGGTCAGGAACAGATCGGACCCGGCCTCGATCGCGCTGCGGTGCAGGGCGGCAATGCGGTCGGGATGGGTGGCGTTCCAGATCTCGGCCGGGGTGTCGGCGTCCAGGCCCATGTTGAACAGGGCGGTCCCCGTTGCGCCGTCGGCCAGCACGTGCGGGCGGGTCTGCAGCATCAGGGACAGCGCGTCGGTCATCACCACTTCCTTGGCCACGGCCAAGGGGGCCGGGGCGATGTCGGGTCCAGTCATCAGGTCCATGTCGGGATGTGTCACAGCAAGGAGAATTTTGACAGGAACGAATGAAAAACCGCGCCGGTTTCCCGGCGCGGCAAAAAAGTCTGCGCTTGATCCGGTGGGATCAGTTGCGGTCGCGGTCGTCGCCTTCGCCGTCATCGGCACCGCCGATGTCGTCGAACAGTTCGGCGATCTCGAACTCGGCCTCGGCGTCGGCTTCGGCGGCCATGTCCTGGATGGACTTGCCCTGCGCCTGCAGCTCCGCCTCTTCGGCCGAGCGGGCGACGTTCATGGTGATCGTCGCCTCGACTTCCGGGTGCAGCACGACGGTGACGTCATGCAGGCCCAGGTCCTTGATCGGCTCGCGCAGGACGACCGACTTGCGGTCGACGGTGAAGCCGGCCTCGGTCGCGGCCTCGGCCGCGTCACGCGTGGTGACCGAGCCGTACAGCGCGCCCGAATCGGATGCGGAACGGATGACCACGAAGGTCTGGCCGTCCAGCTTGTCCGCGATCTTCTGGGCTTCGGCCTTCGACTCCGCGTTGCGGGTCTCCAGCTGCGCCTTCTGACCTTCGAACGCCTTGATGTTGGCTTCCGACGCGCGCATCGCCTTGCCCTGGGGCAGGAGATAGTTGCGTGCGAAGCCTTGCTTGACGTTCACGACTTCGCCCATCTGGCCCAGCTTGGCCACACGTTCCAGCAGGATGACTTGCATCGTTCAGGTCTCCTTACTTGACGACATAGGGCAGCAGGGCCAGGAAACGCGCGCGCTTGATGGCACGGGCCAGCTCGCGCTGTTTCTTGGCCGAGACGGCGGTGATGCGCGAGGGCACGATCTTGCCGCGTTCGCTGATGTAGCGCTGCAGCAGGCGGGTGTCCTTGTAGTCGATCGCAGGTGCGTTGTCGCCCGAGAACGGGCAGACCTTGCGACGACGGAAGAAGGGTTTATTGGCCATTCGTCAGATCCTCTCAGTTCCGCTCGCGGCGTTCGCCGCGGTCGCCGCCACGATCACCACGGTCGCCGCGATCGCGGTCGCCACGGTCGCCCCGGGGTCGGTCGCCACGGTCACCGCGCTCGCCACGCTCTTCGCGCTTCTGCATCTGGACCGAGGGGCCTTCCTGATGCTCGTCCACGCGGATGGTCATCACGCGCATCACGTCATCATGCAGGCGGGCCAGGCGTTCCATCTCCAGCACGGCGCCCGAGGGGGCGTCGGTGCGCAGGAAGGCATAGTGGCCCTTGCGGTTCTTGTTGATCTTGTAGGCCAGGGTGCGCACACCCCAGTATTCGTGCTCGACGACCTTGCCGCCATTGTCGGCGAGAACGGTCGAGAAGTGTTCGATCAGCCCTTCGGCCTGCGTGTTCGACAGGTCCTGGCGGGCGATCAGCACATGCTCGTACAGAGGCATGGCGATCCTTTCGGTTTGAATGCGCATTTCATCGACGGGCCGTCCCTTCCGCACCCGTCACGAGAGGCTGCGCCGTTACAGTCAAGCTCAGGCGGAAGGATGGCGTGTCATAGCAGCGAACCGCGCGGATGCAAGGGTTTTCGCCCCCGGCCGCGTCCGGCGCCCCTTGCGCCCGTCCATGCGCGCGGCCAATCTGGCCGCCGGCACGACAGGGGGAGCGGCGATGGCGCTGGAAGATGCGAAGACCCAGGTGGATCAGGCCTTCACGCGCGACAGCCTGCGCGGGCTGTCCTTCGAGAACGCCTTTGGCGGGGCCACCAGCTTTCTGCGCCGCCGCTATACCAAGGACCTGGGCGGCGTCGACGTCGCGGTGACGGGCATCCCCTTCGACCAGGCGGTGACTCACCGGCCCGGCACACGCTTCGGACCGCGCGCGATCCGCGAGGCGTCCAGCCTGCAGGCCTTCGATCCGCCCTATGGCTGGGGCTATGATCCGATGGCGGTGCTGGACGTGGTCGATTACGGCGACATGGCGTTCGATTACGCCAATGTCCGCGAGGTGCCGGCCCGGATCGAGGCGCATGTCGGCGCGATCCTGGATGCGGGTGCGGCGCCGATCACCCTGGGGGGCGATCATTTCATCACGCTGCCGATCCTGCGCGCGGTCGCGGCGCGGCGGGGGCCCGTGGCACTGATCCAGTTCGACGCGCATTCCGACACATGGTTCGACGACGACCCGGACCGGATCGACCACGGCACGTTCCTGTACAAGGCGATCAAGGCGGGGATCGTGGACCCGGCGGCCAGCGTGTCGATCGGCATCCGCACCGACAATCCCGACACGCTGGGCGTGACCATCCTGGATGCGCCGTCGGTGCATCGGGACGGGATCGAGGCGACGCTGTCGCGGGTGCGGGCGGTGGTCGGCGACCGGCCCTGCTACGTGACCTTCGACATCGACGCGCTGGACCCGGCCTTTGCGCCGGGCACCGGCACCCCGGTCTGGGGCGGGCTGGCCAGCTGGCAGGCGGCGACGCTGCTGCGCGGGCTGGCGGGGATCGACCTGATCGGCGGCGACGTGGTCGAGGTCTCTCCGCCCTATGACACGACCGGGGCCACGGCGATCGCGGGCGCGCATGTCGCGCTGGAGCTGATCGCGCTGTTCGGCTGGTCGCGGCGATGAGTTGCGTCCCGCGCCGCGCCGGGGGGCTGCGCGCCCCCCGGACCCCCCCGGCGTCGTGCCGGAATGCAAGGGCGCTTGTACGGTCCGGGGCCGGGGGGTAAGCCGCATCCATGTTGCCCCAGGACCGCCTTGACCAGATCGCCGCCCGCTTCGAGTTTCTCGAGGCGCAGCTGAATGCCGGCCCCGCCGCCGACCAGATCGCCAGGATCAGCCGCGAATATGCCGAGCTGAAGCCGGTCGTTGCCCAGATCGACCGCTGGCGCGCCGCCCAGGACGGGCTGGTCGAGGCCCGCGCCCTTCTGGCCGATCCCGAGATGCGCGACCTGGCCGAGGACGAGCTGCGCCGTCTGGGCGCATTGCTGCCCGCGCTGGAGCAGGACCTGCGGTTGGCGCTGCTGCCGCGCGATGCCGCGGACGCGCGCCCCGCGATCCTGGAGATCCGCCCCGGAACCGGGGGCGACGAGGCCGCGCTGTTCGCGGGCGACCTGCTGGAGATGTACCGCCGCCACGCCGAGGCCCAGGGCTGGCAGTTCCAGACGCTGGAACTGACCCGGACCGAGCTGGGCGGCATCAAGGAGGCCATCGCCCGGATCGAGGGCGAGGGCGTCTTTGCCCGCCTGAAATACGAATCCGGCGTGCACCGGGTGCAGCGGATCCCCTCGACCGAATCGGGCGGGCGCATCCATACCAGCGCGGCCACCGTGGCCGTCCTGCCCGAGGCCGCCGAGGACGTCGAGATCGACATTCCCGCGACCGACATCCGCATCGACACGATGCGCGCGTCCGGCGCGGGCGGCCAGCATGTCAACACGACCGATTCGGCCGTGCGCATCACCCACCTGCCCACCGGCATCGTCGTCACCAGCAGCGAGAAGTCGCAGCACCAGAACCGCGCCAACGCGATGGCCGTGCTGCGCGCCCGTCTCTATGACATGCAGCGCGCCGCCGCCGATGCCGAACGATCCGCCGACCGGCGCGCGCAGGTCGGCAGCGGCGACCGCAGCGAGCGCATCCGCACCTATAACTTTCCGCAGGGCCGCATGACCGACCACCGCATCAACCTGACGCTTTATGCCCTGGACCGGGTCATGGCCGGCGACCTGGCCGAGATCATCGACGCGCTGACCGCCCATGACCAGGCCGCCCGCCTGGCCGAGGCGCAGTGAGGCTGTCGGACGCCCAGGCCCAGGGCACGGCGCTGCTGCGCGCGGCGGGCATCGCGGGCGCGTCGCGTGATGCCGACCGCATCCTGGCCGCGGTGCTGGAGATCGAGCCGGGCCAGCTGCGCATCACCGACGACCGCGCGCTGACCGACGATCAGGCGACGCAGTTCAACCGCGGCATCGCGGCCCGCGCCCTGCGCCAGCCCGTGGCCCAGATCACCGGTTTCCGCGATTTCTGGGCGCATCGCTTCAAGGTTACGCGCGACACGCTGGACCCGCGCCCCGAGACCGAGGCGCTGGTCGAGGCGGCACTGGCGCGGCCCTGGCGGCGGGTGCTGGACCTGGGGACGGGGACGGGGGCGATCCTGATCTCGCTTCTGGCGGCGCGTCCGGGGACGACGGGCCTGGGCACCGACATATCCGAGGCCGCGCTGCAGGTGGCGCGTCACAATGCCCGGCGGATCGGCGTCGACGCGCGGTTCCGCCAGGCCGACTGGCTGGACGGGGTCGAGGGGCCGTTCGACCTGGTCGTGTCGAACCCGCCCTATATCGCGGCGATCGAGATGGCGCTGCTGGACCCCGACGTGCGCGACTGGGAACCCCGCCATGCGCTGACGGACGAAGGCGACGGGCTCGGCGCCTATGGCACCATCGCGGCGGGCGTGCGCGGTCTGCTGTCGCCAAAGGGCGCCGCCCTGGTCGAGATCGGACCGACCCAGGGCGCGGCGGTCGCGGCGCTGTTCCGGGCGCAGGGCGCGCAGGTGCGCGTGCTGCCCGATCTGGATGGACGCGACCGGGTGGTGCTGGCGGATTTCGCGCCCGCTGCGGCGGTTTGACGCCCATTTCGGCGTGGTTTTCGCAGTTTTCCCTTGTCTGGCCCGTCATTGCATGGTTAGTCGGCAGCGTGCGACAGGCCCTAGCCGTCGCATGGGTCAGCCTGACAACTGCCGATACCGAAGGGTGCATCTGGTGCGCCGCGGTTGGGCAAGGCAGGGCTGAACGGAGTGGTCACAGCCCCCGTATCCGTCCGACACCGCCGTCCAGTTCACGCTGGCATCCCGACGCCCGGAAACATTACAGACAAGACTGATGAGATCATCAAAATCCCGCTCGCGTAGCAAATCGAACCGCCAGCGCACGCTGGGGAACATCACCAATCGCGTCTTTGACAGCTCGGGGCCCGAGGGCAAGGTGCGTGGCACCCCCCAGCAGATCATCGAGAAATACCTGACGCTGGCGCGCGACGCCCAGCTGTCCCATGACCGCGTCGCGGAGCAGAGCTTTCTGCAGCACGCCGAGCATTACACCCGCATGCTGGGCGAGGCGAACCGCGAGATGGCCGAACGCCAGGGCCGCCCCGACGATGACGGCTATCAGAGCAACATCGGCAGCCATGGTTATCACCAGGGCGGCCAGACCGGCGGTCAGAACAACGGTGGCCAGAACAGCGGCGATCGGAACAATGGTGGCCAGAACGGCAACCAGGGCCAGCAGGGCGAGGGCAACCAGCGCCGCGACCATCAGCAGCGCGACGGCGGACAGCAGCGGGACCAGCAGCGCGATGGCGGACACCAGCCCCGCGACGGCCAGCGCGATCACCAGGCCCGCGATGGTCAGCCCCGTGACAACCAGGGTCGCGACAGCCAACCCCGCGACAATCAGAATCGTGACAATCAGGCCCGCGACAATCAGGCCCGCGACAATCAGGGTCGTGACAGTCAGCGCGACAACCAGCCGCGTGAGCAGCGCCCGCGGTCCGAGCCGCGCCTGGACGCGCGCGTCGAGCCGCGTCAGGACCCGCGTCCCGACCTGTCCGAGGAGAACGCACCGCAGTTCCTGCAGCAGCCCAGCCTGCCCGAGGTGATGCCTGCCACTGAGGACGACGGCGGCGCCGCCGTCCGCACGCCCGAGGCGGAAGCCCCGGCCAAGCCCGCACGGACCCGCGTCTCGCGTCCCCGCGCACCGCGTGCCGTGTCCGAGGACGGGACGCCTGCGCCGACCCGCAGCCGCCGCAAGCCCGTGGCCGAGGCCGAGCGTCCGGCCCCTGTCCGCCCCGAGGGCGATCAGGACTGATCCGGGCCGATCATCGGAAAGATAGGAAAGGGCGCGCCAGATCGGCGCGCCCTTTGTCGTGATCGGTCCATGACCGCCGTCAAGTTGGAGTGTACGCCGCGTCGATGCCAGCCCGATGGCGCGGGATCAGCCTTGCCGGGCCGCCTGAAGCGCGCGGGCCAGGGCGCAGAAGCGTTCAAGCTCGATTTCCTCGGCGCGGGCGGTGGGGGGGATGCCGACGCTGTCCAGCAGCGCCTCGATCTGGGGGTGCAGGCCTTTCAGGCTGGCGCGCAGCATCTTGCGGCGCTGGTTGAAGCCGGCCCCTGTTATCTGTGACAGGATCGCCGCATCGGCGGGGRAGCGCGGCTGGGGCAGGGCGGTCAGGTGGACGACCGCGGAATAGACCTTGGGCGCGGGCACGAAGGCCTCGGGCGGCAGGGACATCACGATCTGCGCGTCCGCGCGCCACTGCGCCAGCAGCGCCAGCCGACCATAGGCCTTGGAGCCGGGACGGGCCACGATGCGTTCGGCCACCTCGCGCTGGAACATCAGCGTCAGCGATTGCCAGAAGGGTGGCCAGTCCCGGGGCGTCAGCCAACGGATCAGCAGCTCGGTTCCCACGTTGTAGGGCAGGTTCGCGGCCACGCGGATCGGCGGCGTCAGGTGCGCCAAGGGGTCGATCTGCAGCGCGTCGCCGGTGATGACCGTCAGGCGGCCGGGATAGGCGTCGGCGATCTGTTCCAGCGCGGGCAGGGCGCGGGGGTCCTTTTCGATGGCCAGCACGTGGCGCGCGCCGCAGGCCAGCAGGCCACGGGTCAGACCGCCGGGGCCGGGACCGACCTCGAGGACGTCGCATCCGGTCAGGTCGCCCGCCTGCCGCGCGATCTTGTGCGTCAGGTTCAGGTCCAGGAGAAAGTTCTGGCCCAGCTGCTTTTTCGCGCGCAGGTCATGGGTCGCGATCACCTCGCGCAGGGGGGGCAGGTTGTCGATCATCGCGAGGTCCTGGGGGCGGGGGCGCGCCAATGGGTATTTGGGCAAAGGAGAAACCTCATGCCCGGCTGTCCGCCATGGAGCGCGCCAGACGCAGCGCGGCGATGGTCGAGGAAGGATCGGCCAGCCCCTTGCCCGCGATGTCGAGGGCGGTGCCGTGATCGGGCGAGGTGCGGATGAAGGGCAGGCCGAGCGTCACGTTCACGCCGCCGTCGAAATCCAGCGTCTTGATGGGGATCAGGCCCTGGTCGTGATAGCAGGCGACGGCCGCGTCATAGCGCGCCCGCGCGGGGGCGTGGAACAGGGTGTCCGCCGGATGGGGGCCGGTGACGTGCAGGCCCTGATCGCGCAGACGGGCGATCAGGGGGGCGATCATGTCGCGGTCCTGGGTGCCCATCATGCCGCCTTCGCCCGCATGGGGGTTCAGCCCCGCAACCGCGATGCGCGGGGTGGGCAGGCCGAAATCGCGGATCATCGCGGCATGGGTCAGGCGGATCGCCTGTTCCAGTGCCTGTTCGGTCAGGGCTGTGGGCACGTCGGCCAGGGGGATGTGGATCGTCGCGGGCACCACCCGGCAGGGCGGCGTCACCGTGGTCGAGGCCAGCATCATCGCCACCGGCACGTCGCCCGCCAGATGCGCCAGGAATTCGGTATGGCCCGGGAAGGCGAAGCCCGCGCCGCGGATCAGGGCCTCCTTGCTGATGGGGGCGGTGCAGATCGCGGCCACGCGGCCGGCCATCGCCAGATCGACCGCGCGGGCGATGACCGCGACCACATCGGCCGCATGGGCGGGGTCGGGGCGGCCGGGCGTGGCGGGGCCTGCGAAGTCATGGCGCAGCACCGGCAGGTGGCCGGGCGGAACGACATCGTCGGGGTCCGCGACCGCGGTCCAGGCGGCGGTCGGATGCAGGTGGCGCGGATCGCCCATCCAGACCAGGTCCACGCCCGCGGCCAGCGCCAGCGGCGCCAGTTCGGGGCCGATGCCCGCGGGTTCGCCGCAGGTCAGCAGGATGCGCGCCATCAGGGCCGCCGGATGATCGCGTCGGCCCGCAGATCGGCCAGCAGCCCTTCGGCGGCGGTGTTGATCTTGGCGTTGAACAGCCGGTCGCGGACGGCCTCGCGCGAGGGGATGCCCTGGACTTCGGGCTGGGGGATCGCGGCCTCGACCCCGTCATCGGGCAGGGCGGTGGTGGCCACCTGGGCCTGGGCGGCCAGCGCGGGCTGGCGCGAGCACAGCATCACCAGATCGGCCCCCGCGCCCAACGGGACCACCCCGGCCTCGTTGGCGTCCAATGAGGCCAGGCGCGCGCCGATCATCTGCGGGATCGCGCCTTGGGACACGGTCTGGCGCTGGATCTGGGCGGCGGCCTCGGGGCCTGCCTGGACGTAAAGGTCGTCGCAGCTGGTGGCCCGCGCGGCCAGGTTGGCCGCATCGGTGACCGAGGCCAGCCGCAGGGTCATGTAGTCCAGCACCTGTTCGCGCGCGCCCGGGCGCAGCGTGCCTTGGGCGTCGCGCAGGAAGAACAGGACCACCGCGCCTTCGACCGGCAGGGGCGGCGTGGTCTGGCCGGGCTGCAGGCCGGCGATGATCGGACGCAGGCTGGGCGGCAGATTGTCCAGCGCCAGCAGTTCCAGCCGCCCGCCCGCCTCGGCCGAGGGGGTCGCCGAATACTGCCGCGCGGCTTCGGCGAACTGGGCCTCGGTCGGGCGCGAGGCGGCGATGCGTTCGGCCAGCTGCAGGGCCTGCGCCTCCTGTCCCGGAGGGGCGGGGATGATCAGCTCCGACAGCAGGACGCGGTCGATGATCGGCGTCTCGATCACGCGCTGCAGCTCCTGGTCGACCTCGGCGTCGGTGACGTTGACGCGGGGCAGCAGGCGGGCGCGTACGACGTCGCGCCAGACGGTGCCCGCCTCGACGAAATCGCGGAACACGCCTTCCTCGATGCCGGCGCGTTCCAGCTGGGCGATGAAGCCTGCCGCGTCCAGACCCGCGCGGCCTGCGAATTCCTCCAGCCCGGCCTGCAGCCCCTCGGGGGTGATCTCGACGCCGATCTGGCGGGCGGCCTGGATGCGCAGGCGGTCGTCGACCAGTGCCCGTTCGGCAGCGGTGGCACTGGCGTCGGGGGCGCCGATCACCTGCATGAACCGCATCCGCTGATCGACCTCATAGCGGGTGACGGCGCTGTCGTTCACATAGACGACGGGCGCGAACAGGTTCTGCGCCGCCGCCGGCGCCACGGCGCCCGTGGCGATCATCGCCGCCAGGGCGATACCCGAAAGAAATTGCCGCATGTCTGCCCTCATCTGGTCCTTGGCCCGCAGGTTAGCGCATGCAGTTGCGGCGCGCCACCGTGCCGGGGCCGTCTTCTTGTGCGCCGAACCCGCCAAGGCGGACCGACAGGTCGAAGCTGGTTTCCGCGCGCAGCAGGTCGCTGCTGCTGAAGCGCCGCGACAGGCCGCTTTCCAGCGTGATGCATTCGTTGCGATAGGCCACGCGCAAGGCCGCGCGCTGTGCCCGGTCGGCGGCGAAATCATACCGCGTCTCGGCCTCGCCCCACCAGCCGTCCGCGATCTGCCATCCGACATTGGCGGCCAGTTCGCTGGCGTTGACGACGCGGCCCTCGTCCTCGTCGCGGTCGATCCAGATGTAGCCGGCCGACAGGTTCAGGTCCGGGCGGAGCCAGCCCACCCGCAATTCATTGCGCGAGATGCGCGCCGAATCGTCGAACAGCGCGCGGTTGGCCACGGCCAGCCCGCCGCCATTGTCGAAGTTCGCGGCCAGCAGCCAATCCGAGCTGCGCCCGCCCAGGGGGCTGTCGGCGGCAAAGTTGTCGGCATCGCGCGCGCGCAGCNCGCGCCCGCCGGTCACCCCGATCGACCAGCCTGTCGGATCGATCCGCGTCCAGGTGGCGCCGATGTTGGCGCGCAGCCCGGTCTCGCGCACGTCCCAGCCCGGAAAGCGGTTGTCCGAGAACAGGTTGCCTTCGTCGAACTCGATCAGGCGGCTGTCCTCGTTCGGGATGTCCTGGTCGCGGCCGCGCGGCGAATAGAGGACCTGGACCACCGGCTCGACGATATGGGTGGCGCCGCCCGTGCCGCCGGCCAGGGGCCAGCGCAGTTCGAACCCGACCTGCGGATCGACGCGGGTCACGACGTCGTCGAACTGGTCGTCCTGCGCGATGCGGTACAGATCCGCGTCCAGCCCGGCCAGGGCGGCCGCGACAATCCCGCCAGGCAGGATCTGGTTGCGCCGCCAGTCCAGGCCCACGGACGCGCGCGCCACGTCGCGACCGACCAGGTCGCTGTCCGACGGGCGGCGATGGGCATGGGCCGACCATTCCAGCAGCGCCTCGCCGCCGATCAGGCGTGGCGTCAGGCGGCGCATCCAGATGGCGTCGGCCACCTGCGCCGGAGAGGTCGCGTTGTCCTCGTCCTCGCGCAGGGTCTCATAGTTGCCGACGCGGCCCCAGAACAGCTTGTCGCGGCGCACGCGTTCGACGCTGACGCCGCTCCACAGGCGGTCGGCATCGGTGACGCCGTAATCCAGCAGATAGGCGCGGTCGCTGGCATTCTGGACCTGCAGGGCCAGGCGATAGTCGCGCGGCAGCAGGAACTGGGCCGCGCCGAACAGATAGCCGCGCGTCTCGCCCGGGCGCAGGTCGTCGCGGCTGATCGCGCCGTTCCATTCCGTGGCCCCGGTTGTGAAGGCCTGGCGATAGCGCAGCTCCAGCGTGCGGGTGCGGCTTTCGCTGACATAGGGGGTGACGGTCAGGTCGGTGCTGTCGCCCAGTGTCTGGAAATACGGCAGCTTGACCCCGAACCCCAGGCCCGAGGTCGTACGGATCTCGGGGCGCAGAAAGCCCGAGCGGCGTTCCACCGACGGGTCGGGCGCGGTCACACGGAAGGGCACATAGGCCAGGGGCACGCCGAAGGCGCGCAGCTGCGGGCGGTCGAAGGTGATCAGCCGCGTGTCGGCGTCGTGGATGATGCTGCGGGCGCGGATCTCCCATAGGGGCGTCGGATCGGTCGCGCAGATCTGGCAGCTGGAGGCCACGACATTGTCCAGCTGGCTGATCCGTCCGTCCTCGCGCCGCTCCAGCCGGGTCGAGGCCAGCTGCAGTTCGCGGGCCAGCACCAGCCGCGCGCCCAGGACGATGCCATCCTGCAGTTCGCTGTCCAGCTGGGCGCTGTCGGCGATCAGGATGGCGTCGGTCTCGGGGTCGGCGGCGCCGGGGCGGGACAGGTGGATCGGCCCCTCAATGGTCAGATCGCCGCTGTCGCCGTCGACGACGATCCGGTCGGCAACCAGCCGGGCGCCCTGGTGCCAGACCACGACGCCGCCGGACGCGGTCAGGGTCTGGTCGCCCGCGACGTCGATCCGGTCGGCCAGCAGCGTGGCGGCCCCGGACTGCGGATCGCGCGGCCCGCCGCCGGGCAGGGTCACGTCGGCATCGGGTCCCACCACCATCGGGTTCTGGGGCGAGGGGGTGCGGTCGGCCACGGGCGCGCTGCCCAGGGCAACCGATTCGGGCGCCAGGGCCGTCACGCCGCTGTCGGCGGACATGCTGCCCGGCATGCCCGTCAGCGGCTGCACGCCCATGCCGTCATCGGCATCGAACATCGACTGGGCGGCCAGCGGACCGGACAGCGCGATCAGCGCCACCCCAGCCCGCAGCAGGCCCCGGCTTACCATGCGCGCGCTCATCCGTCCTCCCGTCTCAGGATCAGCCCCAGGGCCAGCATCGCGCCGACCAGGGGCGGCGTCCAGGCCGCCATCGCGGGCGGGATCTGCCCGTTATCCCCCAGAACCTGCGCCAGGTTGCGCAGAAAGAACAGCGCGATCCCCGCGCCGAACGCCATCAGCACGGCACCGCCGGTGTTGCGGCCCCGCACATGCTGCATGGTAAAGGCCGCGGCGATCAGCACCATCGCGGCCATCAGGAACGGGCGTGCCAGTTCGGTCTGGAACCAGACCTTGTGCCGGGCGGCGGAAAAGCCCGCGCGTTCCAGCCCGGCGATGAACTGCGGCAGCTGCCAGACCGGCACCGATTCGGGACGACCGAACCCCTCGCGGATGCGCTGGGCGGTCAGGTCCGACGCCAGGGTCATCGCGGCGCTGCGGGTCACGGCCGCCTGCGGATTGGGCTGATCCAGGGGAAAGTCGCTGACATCGCGCAGGTCCCAGGCCCCGGGGGTCAGCCGCGCCTCTCGGGCCTCGATGCGGCGGATCGGACCGGCCTCGGCGCCGAAGACCAGGAAGCTGGCGTCATACAGCGTCACGGCATCGGGGCTGGCGCGGCTGGCGCGGATCACGATCTGGCCGGCCTCCTCTCCGCCCTGCTGGACGGCCTGGCGCAGCCATACGGCGCTGTCGCCCAGGCTGACGGTCTGGCTGCCGGCGCGGTCGATCTCGGCCACGGCGTCGTCGTAAAGCGAGCCGGTGGCGGCGACCAGCGGGTTCAGCAGGCCCACGGTCAGCGCCCCCAGCACGATCGCGGTGGCCACCGGGGCCCGCACCACGCGCAGTGCCGACCTGCCCGATGCGCGGATCGCCACCATTTCCGAACTGCGGGCCAGGCCCAGGAACAGCGTGATCCCGGCCAGCACCGTCATCAGCGGCAGGATGGAATAGAAGCTGCCGGCGATGTTCAGCCCGGCCAGCCGCGCCGCCCCGCCCAGGCCGATGTCGCGGCCCGAAAAGCGGCGGATGATCTCGATCATGTCGATCAGGAACAGGATCAGCAGGAACACCCCCGCGATCATCAGGAAGGCGCGCAGGAAGCGGCGCGCGACGTAAAGAGCCAGGATCATCGGGCGACCTCGCGTGGTCCGCGCGGCCGGGCGGCCAGCCACAGGAAGGACAGGCACAGCCCCGCGCCCAGGACGGCGGGCAGATACAGGAGCGGCCACAGCGCGGCATCGCGGCCGACCTGGTTCGCGGCCGCGTTGGTCAGGAACTGCACCGCGATCAGCGACAGGGTGGCCCAGCCCACCTGCCGCCACACCCCGAACCGCGAGAACCCGCCGATCAGCAGCGTGGCAAAGCCCAGCATGGCCGCGATCGGCGACAGCAGCGGCTGGGCCAGGCGCTCGTGCGCCTCGCGCTGGGCGTCGGCGGCGGTCGCGCCGGTGGCCTCCAGGACGGCCGGGTCGGCCTGCAGCAGCGCCAGCGTGCCGAAATCGCGCAGGTCGCGGCCCCGGCTGCCGCCGCCCGCGAACATCGCCCCCACGTCATAGCTGAATTCGTCGAAACGGGTCACCGACAGGACCGGGCCGTCGGGGCCGGGGCGCAGGTTCTGCGCCATGCCCTCCAGCAGGATCAGCACCGGGCCGGTATCGTTCCGGACGACCAGCGCCTCCTGCGCGGTATAGGTGACCTGGTCGGCGGGATCGCGCGAATCCTCGATGAACAGGTCCAGCAGGCGACCGTCGCCCGCCACGTCGCGGATGAACAGCGTGACCCCGCGCGCCGGGTACTGGAAGCTGCCGGGGCGCAGGAACTGCGCGGTCACGTTTTCGGCAATCTCGGCGCTGCGGTCGGCCAGGCGGGCGCGGGCCATGGGCACCAGCCCGTGAACCAGCACTGCCACCATCACGCCGACGAAGACGCCGAAGATCAGCACTGGCCGCGCCAGCCGACACGGCCCCAGGCCCGCCGACTGCATCGCCACCAGTTCGGATTCGCCGGCCAGGCGGTTGGTGCCATAGGCGGTCGCCGCGAATGCCGCCACCGGCAGCACGACCGAGATGACCAGCGGCAGCGTCAGCGCCGTGAACTCCAGAACCACCAGGGCGGTCTGGCCGTCGTTCAGCAGATCGTCGAACAGGCTGACCGCCCGGTTGATCCAGTAGACGGACACCAGCACCAGGGCAAAGAACCCGAACAGCGTCAGCAGCTGTCCCAGGATGTATCGATCGATGCGCGGCATGGATGGTCCTTGGCGTGACGTTCCGTCCTGCTTAGCGGCAAGGGCGGCTCTGGAAAAGGGCCGGGCGGGGGTCTAGGGTCGGCGCAACCAGACGTGAGGACCGTTTTGCAATGACCCAACCTGTCGAAATCAACTTCACCGAGGTCGCGCTGGACAAGCTGGCCGATCACAATGGCCGCGTGGCCCTGATCATGACCGACGCGTCCAAGCTGCCGGGCAAGCTGCCCCGCGTGATCCGCGACGCCGCGACACGCGCGTTGGCCTCCAAGGCGGGGCGCGCGCTCAAGTCCGGGCAGGCGCTGGAGCTGGCCTTTCCCGCGGGCATGGCCGCCGACGCGCTGATCCTGGTAATGCTGCCCAATTCCGCCACCCAGGCCGAGGCACGCCGCGCGGGGGCCGCCCTGGGCGCCAAGCTGGGCACCGGGCACACGCTGGTTCTGGCGGGCAGCCACAAGCAGGCCGGACAGATCGCGTTCGGGCTGGCGCTGCGCGGCTATGATTTCTCGGTCTACAAGACCAAGCCCGCGACGCCGGACGCCGCCCCGGCCCAGGCCGAGGGGCTGATCCCCGAACAACAGGCCGGACAGGACGACGCCGTCCTGGGCGATGCGCAGGCGACCGAGGCCCCCGACAGCGCCGATGCGCCCATCGGCGACAAGGCCCGCGTCACCGTGATGGTCAAGGATCCCGAGGCACTGGCGAAATCCGCCCAGGACGCCGCCGCGGTGGCCGAGGGCGTGTTCTTCACCCGCGACCTGGTCAACGAACCCGCCAACGTCCTGACCACCACCGACTTCGCCGACCGCCTGCTGGCCATGCAGGAGATCGGCCTGGAGGTCGAGGTTTTGGACGAGGATCAGCTGGCCAAGCTGGGCATGCGCGCCCTGCTGGCCGTGGGCCAGGGCAGCGAATCGCCCTCCAAGGTCGTGGTGATGCGCTGGAACGGCGGCGGCGACGAGGCGCCGCTGGCGCTGGTCGGCAAGGGCGTCGTCTTCGACACCGGCGGCATCTCGATCAAGCCGGGCGCCGGCATGGAGGAGATGACCATGGACATGGGCGGCGCGGGCGTCGTCGCGGGCACCATGCGCGCCCTGGCGCTGCGCCGCGCCAAGGCCAATGTCGTGGGCCTGGTCGGCCTGGTCGAGAACATGCCCGACGGGCGCGCCTATCGTCCCGGCGACATCCTGAAGTCGATGAAGGGCGACACGATCGAGGTCGTGAACACCGACGCCGAGGGCCGCCTGGTCCTGGCCGACGTC
The DNA here is from genome assembly GCF_024105395.1 of Paracoccus sp. 08. NCBI lineage: Bacteria > Pseudomonadati > Pseudomonadota > Alphaproteobacteria > Rhodobacterales > Paracoccaceae > Paracoccus > Paracoccus sp. 08. The sequence continues at coordinate 45,672 of NZ_WEKR01000068.1, forward strand.
CTCTGGTACGCGCAGGAAACCTATCGCCCCCGTGCCATGATCGACCTGGCGACCCTGACCGGCGCGGTCATCATCGCGCTTGGCCATGACAATGCGGGCGTCTTCTCGAACGACGACATGCTGGCGGGCCAGATCCTGTCGGCCGCCAAGTCGGAGGGAGAGGGCGCATGGCGCCTGCCCCTGGGCGCGGCCTATGACGGGCTGATCAACTGCCGCCTGGCGGACATGAAGAACTCGGGCGGGCGCGCGGCGGGCTCGATCACCGCGGCGCAGTTCCTGCAGCGCTTCGTCAAGGAAGGCCAGCCCTGGGCGCATATCGACATCGCGGGCGTGGCCCTGCCGCCGGGCGGCACCGACCTGGCGCCCAAGGGCGCGTCGGGCTGGGGCGTGATGACGCTGGATCGCCTGGTGCGCGACGGCTTCGAGGACGCGTGAGCCCCGCGACGTCTGCGGTGCACGCCCCGTGCACCGCCTGCGCACGCCCCGGACGCCCGCGATCGTCGGCGTCCGGGGCGACGCTGCCCCTTGCCGGCGGGCGCGCCGCCATCGCCGGGGTGCTGCGCTGACATGGGCAAGGCGCTGTTCTATCACCTGACCCGGTCCCCGGCCGAGGCGCTGCTGCCGGTCCTGCTGACCAAGGCGCTGTCCGCGGGTTGGCGGGTCGAACTGTCGGCCCCCGACCCGGATCGTCTGGACCGTCTGGACCAGCAGCTGTGGCAGGGCGACGGCTTCCTGCCGCACGGCCTGTTCGGCGGCCCCCATGACGCGCGACAGCCGATCCTGCTGACCCTGCCCGATCAGCCTGCCGCCAACGACCCGTCCTGCCTGATGGCGCTGGACGGTGCTCCGGTTGCGCCCGATCGCGCGCAGGCCGTGCAGCGGACCTGCATCCTGTTCGACGGGGGCGACGCGCAGGCGCTGGAACGCGCCCGCGCACAATGGCGCGAGCTGACCGCCGCGGGCGTCGAGGCGGAATACTTGTCCGAAGAATCGGGCAAGTGGGAACGCAAGCGCTAGGGCAGGACGGTCATGTCCGGGTGCCGGCCTTCCGGGGGGTCAGGGGGGCTGGCAGCCCCCCTGCCACCGTCCGCGACGACGTCCTTCAGGCGCTGGCATGTCCCGCCAGGCGGGCGTGCAGGTCCGACCGCGCCAGATCGGATTTCGGCCCCTGCAGCACCGCGCGCCCGCGTTCCATGACCAGGAACCGGTCGCCCAGATCCCAGGCAAAGTCAAAGAACTGCTCGACCAGCACGATCGCCATGTCGCCCCGGTCGCGCAGCCCGGCGATCACCCGCCCGATCTGGGCGATGATGTTTGGCTGGATCCCCTCGGTCGGCTCGTCCAGCAGCAGCACGCGGGGTCTGGTGATCAGCGCGCGGGCGATGGCAAGCTGCTGCTGCTGGCCGCCCGACAGATCGCCGCCCCGCCGATGCGCCATTTCGGCCAGCACCGGAAAGCTGTCGAAGATCGCGTCCGGGATGCGCCTGTCGCCGCGGGGCAGGCAGGCGAACCCGGTCTCCAGGTTCTCGCGCACCGTCAGCATCGGAAAGATCGCGCGGCCCTGCGGGACATAGCCCACGCCCATCCGCGCCATCCGCTGCGCCGACAGCCGGCCCAGGGGCTTGCCGTCCCAGGTGATGTCCCCGCCCGACCGGGGATGCCTGCCGGCCAGCAGGTTCATCAGGCTGGTCTTGCCCACGCCGTTGTTGCCCATCACGCAGGTGACCTCTCCGGGGCGCGCCACCAGGTCGATCCCGTGCAGGATCTGGCTGCCGCCGTAATGCAGGGTCAGATTCTTGGCCTCGATCATCTCATCGCCCCAGATAGACGTCGATGACGTCGGGATTGCGGGTCACGTGGTCCAGGCTGCCCTCGGCCAGCACGGACCCCTGGTGCAGCACGGTCACCTTGCAGTTCAGGCGGCGCACGAAATCCATGTCGTGTTCGACCACCACCACGGCACGCGTTTCCGCCAGCCGGCACAGCAGCGTCGTGGTCTGTTCGCGTTCCGCCAGGGTCATGCCGGCCGCGGGTTCGTCGACCAGCAGCAGCCGCGGGTCGGATGCCAGCAGCATCCCGATCTCCAGCCACTGCTTCTGGCCGTGGCTCAGCTCTCCGGCCGGGCGGGGCAGCTGGTCGGCCAGCCCGACCTCGGTGGCCAGCTCGCTCACGCGGTCCCGCGACGCGGCCGTGGGCCGCCAGCCCAGCACCGCGAACGGGCTGCGGTCGGCCTTCAGCGCCATCACCAGGTTGTCGGCGACCGACTGGTCCTCGAACACGGTGGGGCGCTGGAACTTGCGACCGATCCCCTCGCGGGCGATCTGCGCCTCGGACAGCTTCAGCAGCGATTTCGACGTGGCCCCCCACAGCACCTCGCCCGTGTCGGGGCGCGTCTTGCCGGTCACGATGTCCATGAACGTCGTCTTGCCCGCGCCGTTCGGCCCGATCACCGCGCGCAGCTCGGCCGCGTTGATGGAAAAGGACAGGTTGTTGATCGCCTTGAACCCGTCGAAGGACTTGCTGATCCCGCTGACCTCCAGAAGCGCGCTCATGCCCGGTCTCCCTTGCGGCCGGACAGGTCGAACACCCCGGCGATGCCCTTGGGCGCGAACAGCGTGACCAGCACGAAGGACAGGCCCAGCAGCACCTGCCACCAGTCGACCCAGTTCACCACGTATCCCGGCAGGTGGATCGACGGCGCCCGCCCGCCGGTGAACCAGCTGGACAGAAGCGACACGACCACCGCGCCGATGACCGCGCCGTACAGCCGCCCGCGCCCGCCGATCGCCACCCAGACCGCCAGGTAGATCGAGGCGATGGGCATCATCTCGGCCGGGTTGATGATCCCGGCCTGGGGATAGTACAGCGCCCCGGCGATGGCGGTGATCATCGCGGCCAAGGTGAAGACGACCAGCTTGAACCCCTCGACCGGATAGCCCAGGAACCGCACGCGCGTCTCGTCGTCGCGGATGGCGCGGGTGACGCTGCCGAACTTGCCGCTGACCAGCCAGGCGGCCAGGGCATAGAACAGCGCCAGCGCCGCGGCCGATGCCCACAGGAACCACACCGACAGGGTCGCTTGGCCCACATGGTCCAGCCCCGGCAGGTTCTGCAGGCCCGACAACCCGTTGTTGCCCCGGAACCCGCTGTCGTTCTGAAACAGCCACAGCGCCAGCGCCAGCGTCATCGCCTGGGTCAGGATCGACAGATAGACGCCGTTGACGCGGCTGCGGAAGGCCAGCCAGCCGAAGACCAACGCCAGAAGCCCTGGCACCGCCACGACCAGCAGCAGCTGCAGCCACAGCGAATGCGCAAAGGACCAGACCAGCGGCAGGTCGGACGACCCGACCACGCCGAAGATCTGGTTGGTGACCGCGTCGCGGACCTCCTGCGGGGTGGGGGGGATGGGCGATTGCGCCAGCTGCGGCGCGACGATGGCGTCGGTGCGCGCATACATCAGCCATTGCCCGATCATGTAGCCGCCAAGCGCGAAGAACGCCATCTGGCCCAGGGACAGGATGCCCAGGTATCCCCAGACCAGGTCCATCGCGACCGCCGCCAGCGCCAGGCACAGCGTCATGCCCAGGATCTTGACCGTCGATGTCGGCAGCGCGCCGGTGCCATAGGCCTGGCTGGTCAGCGTGACGGCCAGTGTCAGCACCGCCAGCACGGCCAGCATCGCCAGGACCGACGGATTCCTCAGGATGAAGGGGGTTCGGGTCATGTCTTATGCCTCGGCCGCGCGACCGCGCTGCGGGATGATCCCGCGCGGCCGGAACTGGATGAAGATGATGATGAACAGGATCATGAAGGTCTGGGCGGCCAGCGTGTTGGCGGGGTTCATGAACTCGATCACCTTGGACAGTCCGCCGATCAGGGCGGCCCCCGCCAGCGTGCCCCAGATGTTGCCCACGCCGCCCACGACCACGGTCATGAAGCTTTGAACGATGTATTGCTGGCCGATCTCGGACGTGACCTGCGCGAACAGACCGATCGCCACGCCCGCGATCCCCGCGATGCCGGACCCCAGACCGAAGGTCATCATGGCGATGCGGTCGGGGTTGATGCCCATGGATGCCGCCATGCCGGGGTTCTGGGTGACCGCGCGGACCTCAAGGCCCAACCGGGTACGCTTCATGATGAACAGGAACAGCCCCAGGAACAGCAGCGCCAGCACGAAGATCGCCACCCGGATCGCGCTGATGCCGATGACGTCGTTCACGGTGATCGACCCCTCCAGCCAGGCGGGCGCGGTCAGCGGGCGGGCCTGGGTGCCGAAGATGTTCTTGGCCAGCTGCTGCAACGCGATGGACACGCCGAAGGTCGCCAGCAGCGTCTCCAGCGGGCGGTTGGCCAGGTGCCGGATCACCAGACGGTACAGGACCACCCCCGCCAGCGCGGTCACCGCGAAGGCCAGGGGCAGCGCCACCACCAGCGACAGCGTGCGGTCCGCGATGACGGTCTGGACGGTGTAGGCGGTATAGGCGCCCATCATGATGAACTCGCCATGCGCCATGTTGATGACCCGCATGACGCCGAAGGTGACCGCCAGCCCGATGGCCGCCAGGAAATAGATGGATGCCAGCGACAGCGCGTCCAGCCCCAGGTCGATACCGGTCATCGCGCCAAGGCGCACCTGGGCGCGGATCTGGGCGGCCTTGGCCGCGTCCGTCACGGCGGGGTCGGGTTCGGCATAGACCTCGAAGAAGCGGCTGGCACCCAGGGCGGCCTGGATTTCGGTTTTCGTCGCGGCGGGGGGGACGGCGCCTGCCGCCTCCAGCGCCTGATAGGCACGGTCGCGGGCGGCCTGGTCGGACAGCTGATCCACCGGCACGCCCGCCACCGCCCCGTCGGTGATGTTGGCGGCCAGCGCGGCACGCTGATCGGCGCCCGACAAGGGCGGCTGCAGCAGGTCCTGCTGGACCAGCTGGGCCAGGGCCGCCTCGCGCGACAGGCCCGCGTCGCCGGGGGTCAGTTCGCGCGCGACATTGGCGCCGGGCGGCGTGTCGGGGGCCACCACCGCGCGGGTCACCAGAAGCGGGTTCAGCGCGGCCCGGAAATCCAGGCCGACGTCGCCCGCCATCTCCTCGATCGCGGCGACGCGGGCGGCGCTGTCGGGGTCGTGCTGGATGGTCAGCAGGCGTTCCAGCCGCGCCTTGCGCGCCGCCAGCACGGGGTCGGGATCGTCCAAGGCCGCGCGCAGCAGCGGCAGCTGGTCGGGTGCCGCGCCGCGTTCCAGCGACTGCAGCGCGGCCGCCCGGCGCGCGGGGTCGGGGTCGGTCAGCGCGCCCGCGGCCAGCGCCGCCTCGATCACGCCGCGCACGCCGGAATTGGGGCGCAGCATGCGCGGATCGGCCCCCGCGACCGCATCGCCGGTCACCGCGTCCGTGGCCGTGTCGTCGTCCATGATCAGAACCTGGCCGGTTTCCGTCAGGCCCAGGCTGCGGTCGGCCCAGGCCTGCAGCATCGCCAGGCCCTCGGGGCCGGTCGCCGCGATCTGGTCGACCAGCGGCCCGACCGTCTGGCGCGAGGGGCGTTCGATCTGGTCCAGGTTCGCGTCGATGACGGCCTGCAGGGCCGGGTTGGCCTGGGCCGACCACGGCAGGATCAGCGCAAGCGCGCAGGCAAGAAGACGATGGCGGATCACGGGGGCTTCCTTCGCACGAAGGGCCGGGCGGCGCGGGGCCGCCCGACCGTCACGTCAGTAGTTCGACTGGACCTGGACGCAGCTGTCCGTTTCCGTGTTGAACATGCCGCAGTCCTTGCCCGGCCAGTCGGCGTCCAGCACCGCCGATTCCGGCAGGAAGTCGGTCCAGGCATCGCCCGGCACGGGGTCGGTCTGGCTGACGATGTCGAACTGGCCGTCCTCGCGGATCTCTCCGATCAGGACGGGCTTGGTGATGTGATGGTTGGGCAGGACGGTGGCCGTGCCGCCGGTCAGGTTCGGCACCTCGACGCCGACGATCGCGTCAAGAACCGGGTCCACGTCGGTGGTGCCCGCAGCCTCGACCGCAGCGACCCAGGCGTTGAAGCCGATGACGGTGGCCTCCATCGGGTCGTTGGTCACGCGATCCGCATCGCCGGTGAAGGCCTTCCACTCCTCGATGAAGGCGGTGTTCGCGTCCGATTCGGCGGTCTGGAAATAGTTCCAGGCGGCCAGGTGGCCGACCAGGTTGGCGGTATCCAGGCCCGACAGCTCCTCCTCGCCCACGGAAAACGCCATGACCGGAATCTCGTCCGCCGACACGCCGGCCGCGGCCAGCTCCTTGTAGAAGCCAACGTTCGCGTCGCCGTTGATGGTGGACACGACGCCGACCTTCTTGCCGCCCGCGCCAAGCGCCACGACATCGGCCACGATCTTGGACCAGTCGGAATGGCCGAAGGGGGTGTAGTTGACGAAGATGTCCTCGGGTGCGGTGCCGTTATCCTTCAGATAGGCGTCCAGGATGTTGTTCGTAGTGCGCGGATAGACATAGTCGGTGCCGAGCAGAGCCCAGCTTTCCACGCCCAGCTCGTCGCGCATGTAGTCGACGGCGGGAATCGCCTGCTGGTTCGGGGCGGCGCCGGTATAGATGACGTTCTTGGACGATTCCTCGCCCTCGTACTGGACGGGATAGAACAGCAGGCCGTTCAGCTCCTCGATCACGGGCAGGACCGACTTGCGGCTGACCGAGGTCCAGCAGCCGAAGATCGCGTCCACGTCGCTGACGGTCAGCAACTCGCGCGCCTTTTCGGCGAACAGCGGCCAGTCGGATGCCGGATCGACGACCACCGCCTCCAGCGGGCGGCCCAGCACGCCGCCCTTGGCGTTCTGCTGTTCGACCAGCATCAGGACCGTGTCCTTCAGCGTGGTCTCCGAGATCGCCATGGTGCCCGACAGCGAATGCAGCACGCCGATCTTGATCGGCTCGCCCTCCTGCGCATGGGCGGCGTGGGCCAGCGTCAGGGCGCTGGTCAGCATCAGGATCTTGGTCAGCTTGGTCATCGTTACCCTTTTCCCCCCGGCGCGTCGGCCGGTGTCCCTGTTGTCCTTGGGAAGGCGCGTGGCCTTCGCATGTGCAGAAAGAGGGGAAAATCGGGCAGTTGGACAGGATTTCAGCAGTCCCTGCGCGCCCCGCGCAGGCAGTGGCGCGGACTTCGGCAGTGGGCGGAGCAAATGCCCGCCCGCCGGGCAAAGTTACGCCGCGCGAGGCGTCAGGCCGCCCTGTTCGACCAAGAAATCGACGATCTGCTGCACGCCGCGGCCGTGACGCAGCTGGGCCATGACCACGGGACGGGGTCCCCGTGCCTCATGTGCATCCTTTTCCAGCAGTGCGGCATCGACGCCGACATGCGGGGCCAGGTCTGTCTTGTTCACAACCAAGAGGTCGGACCGCGCAAGGCCCGGGCCGCGCTTGCGGGGAATGTCCTGCCCCGCGGCCGTGTCGATCACATAGATCGTCAGGTCGGCCAGTTCCGGGCTGAAGGTCGCGGCCAGGTTGTCGCCACCCGATTCGATCAGGATCAGTTCCAGATCCGGGAAGGCCGCGTTCAGATCGGCGATGGCGGCGAGGTTGATGCTGGCATCCTCGCGGATGGCGGTGTGGGGGCAGCCGCCGGTCTCGACCCCGCGGATGCGTTCGACAGGCAGGACCTGAGCGCGCATCAGTGCCTCGGCATCCTCGCGGGTATAGATGTCGTTGGTGATCACCGCCATCGACAGGCGGGGGGCCAGCGCGCGGGCGATCTCGCGGAGAGGGCCATTCAAGCTCATGAGCGGAAGATCCTTGTGGTCATGGTTTCGTGGGCCATCGCGGCGATGTCGGCGCCCCAGGTGGCGCTGGTCAGATCGTCGGGCGTGGCCGTGACGGCGCAGGCGGCGCGGACCAGAATGCGCGGCTGCAGCGCGGCCAGCATCCGCTGTCCCTCGACCGGGCCCAGGGGCAGGAACCGCACCGCCGCGCTGATCAGCGCCGCCGCCTGTGCCTGCAGGAAGGCCGCGATGATCTCTGCCGGAGGCAGGGGCAGGGCGGCGCAGGCGCGGCCCATGGCGACGGGCAGGGCCACGGGCGGCTGCGGCGACCCGGTCAGCGCGGCCATGTTGGCGGCGAAGGCCGCGCCCTGCTCAGTGGTCTCGGCCAGGCGCTGGCTGCTCATGCAGGCCGCGCGGGCCAGGTCGTCCAGGTCGGCATGGTCGGCATCGGGACGCAGGGCCAGCGACAGCAGCACCGCATCGGACCAGCCCGCGCCGTGATCCAGCCAGTCGGCCAGCCATTGCGGCAGTGTCGCGCGCGTCACCCAAGCCTCGTCCATTGCGTATTCCAAGCCCTGCGACCAGGCAAAGCCGCCCACCGGAAAGGCGGGCGACAGCAGTTGCGACAGCTGCAGGCGGGCGGCCTCAGGCGTGGTCATGCGCGTGGCTGTGGCTTTCGGCATGCGCATGGCTGTGGCCTTCCGCGTGGGAATGCGGGTGTTCGCCCGCGCCATGGGGGTGGTTCGTTGCGGGGCCGTGGTCATGGCCGAAGGTGCGGCCGTGTCCATAGGCGCCACCCTCGGGACGGAAGGGCATGTCCTTGCGGCACATGTCCGCGCCCAGCTGCTTCAGCATCGCCTCCAGCACGTGATCCTGGCGGATAACCAGGCGGTCGGCCTCGATCCGGCAGGGGGTGTGGCGGTTGCCGATGTGCCAGGCCAGCCGGGGCAGGTTGCCGCGGATGACCAGCACCGGTTCCGGCGCCGCGCGCACGACGACTTGGCGGCCGTCGGACAGCTCGAACGCGTCGCCGTCGTCCAGGCTGGTGACCTCGGGCAGGTCGACCATGAAGTCGCCCCCCTCGCAGGACAGGCGCTTGCGGCGCAGCAGGCGGCCTTCATAGTCCAGGCTGACCTCGGCGTCGAATGGTGCAGGGGCGTTGCGGATGATGGAATGTGCGGTTGCGATCATGGTGGGGTCCTCCCTCTCAGAAGAGGAAATAGCGCTGTGCCAGCGGCAGTTCCGTCGCGGGCTCGCAGGTTAACAATTGTCCATCGGCCCGGACCTCGTAGGTCTCGGGATCGACCTCGATTGCGGGCATGGCGTCGTTCATCGCCATGTCGCGCTTGCCGATGTCGCGGGTGTTCTCGACCGCGATCAGGGTCTTGGACAGCGCCTCTCCGGCCCCGGCCTCCAGACCGGCACGCGACAGGAAAAGCGCCGAAGCGCGGCGGTTGTGCCCCCACATGGGTCGCGAAAAGATCGGCTGCACCGGGATCGAGCCGTTCGGATCGCCCATCTGCGCCACGCTGATCTGCCCACCGACCAGCACCATCTCGGGCTTGGCCGCGAAGAAGGCGGGCGACCACAGGACCAGATCGGCGCGCTTGCCCGGGGTGATCGACCCGATATGGGCGCTGACCCCATGTGCGATGGCCGGGTTGATCGTGTATTTCGCGATATAGCGGCGGGCGCGGATGTTGTCGTTCTGGCCCTGTTCGTCAGGCAGCCGTCCGCGCTGCTGGCGCATCTTGGACGCGGTCTGCCAGGTGCGGATGATCACCTCTCCGATCCGGCCCATCGCCTGGCTGTCGGATGAGATCACCGAAAACGCGCCCAGATCGTGCAGGATATCCTCGGCCGCGATGGTCTCCTTGCGGATGCGGGATTCGGCAAAGGCCACGTCCTCGGGGACGCGGCGGTCCAGGTGGTGACACACCATCAGCATGTCCAGATGCTCCTCGACCGTGTTGGCGGTATAGGGGCGCGTGGGGTTGGTCGATGACGGCAGCACGTTCGCCATGCCGACCATGCGGATGATGTCGGGGGCGTGCCCGCCGCCCGCGCCTTCGGTGTGATAGGCGTGGATGGTGCGCCCACCGATGGCGGCCATCGTGTCCTCGACAAAGCCCGATTCGTTCAGCGTGTCGGTGTGGATCATCACCTGCACGTCCATCGCGTCGGCGACGCTCAGGCAGGTGTCGATGGCCTTGGGCGTGGTGCCCCAATCCTCGTGCAGCTTCAGCGCGCAGGCGCCCGCGCGGATCTGCTCCTCCAGCGGCGCCGCGATCGACGCATTTCCCTTGCCCGCGATGCCGATGTTCACCGGCAGGTCGGCGCAGGCCTCCAGCATGCGGGCGATGTGCCACGGGCCCGGCGTGCAGGTCGTGGCCAGCGTGCCATGCGCAGGCCCGGTGCCGCCGCCCAGAAGCGTCGTGACGCCGGAATGCAGCGCGTGGTCCACCTGCTGCGGGCAGATGTAGTGGATGTGGCAGTCAAAGCCGCCGGGGGTCAGGATGCGTCCCTCTCCGGCGATGATCTCGGTCCCGGGGCCGATGATCAGGGTCACGCCGGGCTGGGTGTCGGGGTTGCCGGCCTTGCCGATGCCCGCGATCATGCCGTCGCGGACGCCCACGTCTGCTTTGACGATGCCCTGGTGGTCAAAGACCACGACGCCGGTGATGACCGTGTCCATCGCGCCGCCCGCGCGGGTGATCTGGCTTTGGCCCATGCCGTCGCGGACGACCTTGCCGCCGCCGAACTTGACCTCCTCTCCGGGGATGGTCAGGTCGCGTTCGACCTCGATGATGATTTCCGTGTCCGCCAACCGGATGCGGTCGCCTTTCGTGGGGCCGTAAAGCGCCGCGTAATCGGCGCGCGACAGCGTCGTCACAGCGCACCCCCGATCTGGCCGCGAAAGCCGTGCACGATGCGGTCGCCCGCGTAGGCGACCAGCGTGACCTGACGCGACTGGCCCGGCTCGAACCGCACGGCGGTGCCTGCGGGGATGGCCAGCCGCATGCCGCGCGCCGCCGTGCGGTCAAAGTCCAGCGCGGCGTTGGTTTCCGCGAAATGGTAATGGCTGCCGACCTGGATGGGCCGGTCGCCGGTATTGGCGATCATCAGCGTGATCGTCGCGCGTCCGTCGTTCAGCGCAATGGTGCCCTCGGCGGGCAGGATCTCACCCGGAATCATGTCATGCCACCGTCAGCGCCAAGCCCGCCAGCGCGGTGCCGCCGCCCAGCACGCGCAGCTCCAGCCCCCGCGACAGCAGGCGGCCAAAGGCGATGCCGCCCAGATGCAGCGCCATGGTGGCCAGCGCAAAGCCCGCCGCATAGAGGGGCAGGCCGGTCGCCGGACCCTCGGCCCCATGCGCCCAGCCATGGGCCGCGCCGAAGACCGCGACCATCGGGACCAGCGCCCCCATCGGCAGACGCGCGGCCATCGCGACCAGCACGCCGAGGATCACGACAGAGGCCAGGATCATCGGCTCGACCACTGGCAAGCCCATGCCGCCCGCGCCCATCGCGCCGCCCGCCAGCATTGCGCCCACGAAGGTCACGGGCAGCGCCCAGACCGCGCGCCCGCCCAGCTGCGCCGCCAGAAGGCCAAGCGCCACCATCGCCAGCAGATGATCGGCCCCGCCGACGGGGTGGACCAGCCCGTGCATGAACTGCGCCTCATCGTGGACATGGCCGGGATGGGCCAGCGCGGCCGAGGGCAGCAGGGTGGCGGCAAGCGTCAGGCGTTTCATCAGGGCGTTCATTCTGCGGCCTCGCGGATGGGGTGGTGGACGGTGACCAGCTTGGTCCCGTCGGGAAAGGTCGCCTCGACCTGGACGGATTCGATCATGGCGGGGATGCCGGGCATGCACTGATCGGCGGTGATCACACGGGCGCCCGCCTGCATCAGGTCGGCGACGGATCGTCCGTCGCGCGCGCCTTCGACCACGTAATCGGTGATCAGCGCGATCGCCTCGGGGTGGTTCAGCTTGACGCCGCGCGACAGGCGGCCACGCGCCACCATGGCGGCCACCGAGACCAGCAGTTTCTCGCGTTCGCGGGGGGAAAGGTTCATCGTCAGACCTGCCAGATGCGGGGAAGGGGATCGGGGCGCAAGGCGCGCAGCACTCGGTTGATCTGCCGTCGCAGGGGCCAGCCATCGGCGGCCAGCAGGCGGATGACCAGCCGGCCGGGGGGGGCGCTGGCGGCGGCCGTCACGCCGGGCTCGTCCAGAACGGCGCGGGCGGCGGCCAGCCGGTCGGGCGCGTCATCCGCGATCATCGCCAGCGTGGCCAGCGCCGGGGCACCCGCGGTCATGGCCGGGTTCGCCAGCCGCGCAAGCGCGTCGTCGTCCAGCGACAGCGCATCGTGGTGGATCACGCGACCCGCGCGGCGCACCACGCGGCGGTCGCGCAGATGCAGCCGCGTCGGGCGTTCGCCCATGGCCAGGCGGCCCAGGACCAGCATCTCCAGCAGCAGGCAGCCCGCGCCGGGGGCCAGATCGACGGTCGTGTCCCGCTCCAGCCGAGCGTCGTCATAAAGGATCGTCTCCTGCGGCACCCAGTCCAGCCAGCCGCCGGCGCCGACCGTTATTGCGACCGAGGCCCGCGCAGGCGCGCCCGTCGCGCGATAGGCGCGTTCGGCGGTCTGGGTCGTGGCCAGGGCGCGCGTACCCGCCCGCAGGTCCACGCCAAAGGACAGCCCGTCGCCCGATGCCAACCCGCCCGCGGTGTTCAGGAACACGATCTCGGGCAGGCCCGCGGTCATGCGGGGCAGCATCGCCTTGGCCGACCCGCGCTGGGCCAGGTCGATCAGGCCGCGCGGCCCCATGACCACATGCGCCGCCCCGTGGCTGCGCTGCATGCGGATGGATGGGGCACCGGTGTCGAACATGGGGGCAAGGGGCGCCGGACATCGGGCAAGGTCAATCACCGCCCCCGGCCATCCTGCATCCGCCAAGGGCAGATCGCCCGCATGTGCCCGCGTTTTGGGCAGCGTGCCCGTTTTCGGGGCGGATGTCAGGCGGGCTGCTGGGCCAGCGCGTGCAGCAGGCGGCGGCGGGCGGGAGGGATGGCGCGGATCTCGACCCCGGTGAAGACATGCATGGTCATCAGCGCCGGATCGACGACGGCATGGTCGCTGACCCAGCCCCCCATTGCCAGATAGCTGCGCAGCAAGGGCGGCATCGTCTCTGCCGCGCGGCGGGGGTCGGGCTGGCGCAGGCGCAGGGCGCGGGCAAAGCGGAACACGGTCGGCGCCTTGACGCGCGGCCACCAGCGGCGTGGCGCCAGGTGGCGGTCCTTGAGCATGGCAAAGGCCTCGGCATGGGTCTCGGGGTCGAGGCCGCTGAAGCTGGAACAGCCGAACAGCATCTCGACCCCGGTCTCCTCGATGAAACGGGTCAGCGCGCCCCAGGCCAGGCGGATCACGTCCGGGTCGTGGCAGTCGGGATGCAGGCAGAACCGCCCCATCTCGACCATCGGACCGTCGAATCGGCCAAGCGCGGCCAGATCGTAGAACTGCGCCGAATAGCTGCGCGCGATCTGGGAACCGTCGGCCAGTGGCAGAAATCGGAAGCTGCAGACCAGCCGGTCGTCCCGCAGATCGTGGATCAGCATGTGGCGACAGTCGTCGTCCAGATGGTCCGCGTCCAGTGACTGTCCGTCGTCGGACCGGCCCGTGCGCGCAACGAAGGCCAACCAGCGCAGCCGCTGTGATTCGCGCAGATCGCCCGGCGTTTCGGCCAGGCGGGCACGATAGCGGCCCTTGCAGAACGGTTGCATCGCGCGACCCCCGGTCAATGTCACCCGCAGCATAGGCCGATCATGTGTCGAAATCACGACCGGGCGTGCATCCGCGCACGTAAAAGTTGCATGCCCTGCCGCGCGATGCGGCAGGGGTTCAGTCCATGCGGTCGCCCAGCACGTCCTCGACATAGATGCGGCGGACAAGATGCATGACCACGATCAGCAGCGGCGTGGCCAGGATCACCGCGACCAGCCCGAACAGCGCACCGACCGCGACGATGGCCAGCACGGTCAGGGCCGGGGGCAGCTGGACCGCGTATTTCTGGATCATCGGCATCAGCACCTCGCCCTCGAAGACCTGGATGACGGTGAACAGCAGCGCGACGTAGATGGCCGTATCCAGCCCCTGCGGCGCCGCCACGACCACCGCGATCGCGCCCGAGAAGAACGGCCCGATGATCGGCACGATGTTGGTCAGGCCCGCGATCACCGCCAGGATGAAGGCCAGCGGCACGTCCAGCAGGTAAAGGCCGATCCCGGCCAGCACGGCGACGATGCCCATGTCCAGCGCCTGGCCCGCCATCCAGCGGCCCAGCTGTTCGCCCAGCTCGTCCATGATCTGCGCCGCCCGCGCGCGGCGGGGCAGGGACACCAGGCGCAGGGCGCCGCCGCGATACAGGTCCGCCTCCATCGCGATGTAGAGAGACAGGATCAGCAACAGGAAGGCCGAGGACAGGCTGCCCAGGACCGAATTCAGGCCGCCCAGGACCATGCCGAACACGTCGGGCAGGCGCTGCGCCAGCTGCATGGCGTTGTCCTCTCCGGCGGCAGCCTCTCCGCGCTGGATCACGGTCTCGGCGACGGGCCACGATGACGCCCAGTCCTGGATGGCCTGCCACGAGCCGGGCAGGGCATCGGCCAGCTGACCGAACTGGTCCCCGACGGACGGTCCGGCCAGCCGCACCAACAGGGCCAGCACCGCGACCACCCCCAGCAGCACCACCAGCACGCCCAGCTTGACGTTCAGGCCCAGAAGCCGGTTCAGCCCCCGTGCGCCGGCGCGCAGCGCGATGGCGATCAGGATCGCCGCAAAGGACATCAGCAGCAGGTTCGACCAGAACCAGGACGCCGCCAGCAGCGCGGCCAGCGCCAGCGTGGCCACGATGGTGCCGGTGGTCAGGGATCGCCGGGCCGTCGGCGGGGCGGGCGCGGGGGCCGAGGAAAGCTGCGTCATGTGGTCTCCTGCAGGATGCACGGGGACAAGGCGCCGATGCCGCCGGGGGTTCCGCCCTGCGCGCGCGCCTTGCCGGGGGCGGACAAGCCTGCTAACCGGGCGCGGATTTCCTTTCATGCGGGCCCGGCCCGCGCATCAGATAAGGTGAAGACCATGGCCATCGAACGCACCCTCTCGATCATCAAGCCCGACGCGACCCGCCGCAACCTGACCGGCAAGATCGCCGCCAAGTTCGAGGAGGCCGGCCTGCGCATCGTCGCGTCCAAGCGCATCCACCTGTCGCCCGCCCAGGCCGGCAAGTTCTACGAGGTCCACAAGGACCGTCCCTTCTATGGCAAGCTGGTCGAGTTCATGGCCTCCGAGCCGGTCGTCGTGCAGGTCCTGGAAGGCGAGAACGCCATTGCCAAGAACCGCGAAGTGATGGGCGCCACCAACCCGGCCAACGCCGACGAGGGCACCATCCGCAAGGAATTCGCGCTGTCCATGGGCGAGAACTCGGTCCACGGTTCGGACGCCGCCGACACCGCCAAGGAAGAGATCGCATTCTTCTTCTCGGGCCTGGAACTGGTCGGCTGATCGGGTCCACCGACCCTGACGTTTGAAAAGGGGCCCCCGGTGGCCCCTTTTTCTTTGCGCCGCCAACGGCTATGCCCGTCTGCAACGCAATGATCACAGGGGGGACCGCCATGCGGGCATTCGTGTTTCCGGGGCAAGGCGCCCAGACCATCGGCATGGGCCGCGAACTGGCCGAGGCCTATCCGGCGGCGCGCGCCGTCTTCGACGAGGTGGACGAGGCCTTGGGCGAGAGCCTGTCCGCGCTGATCTGGGAGGGGGACGCCGACACGCTGACCCTGACGCAGAACGCCCAGCCCGCCCTGATGGCCACGTCGATCGCGGCGTTCCGCGCGATGGAGGCCGAGGGCCTGACCATCGCGAATGCCGATTTCGTCGCGGGCCATTCACTGGGCGAGTATTCGGCGCTGTGCGCGGCCGGGTCGCTGACGCTGGCCGACACCGCGCATCTGCTGCGCCTGCGCGGTCAAGCCATGCAGGAGGCCGTGCCGGTGGGCGTCGGCGCGATGGCCGCGATCCTGGGCCTGGACTTCGAGACCGTTGACCGCATCTGCCGCGAGATCGGGGGCGACGAGGTCGTGCAGGCCGCCAATGACAACGACCCTGCGCAGGTCGTGATCTCGGGGCACAAGGGGGCGGTCGAGGCCGCGGCCGAGGCGATGAAGGCCGCGGGCGCCAAGCGGGCGCTGATGCTGCCGGTGTCGGCGCCGTTCCATTCGGTGCTGATGCAGCCCGCCGCGGCGGTCATGGCCGATGCGCTGGCGGGCGTGGACATCCAGCCCCCCGCCGTGCCCTTGATCGCCAACGTGCGCGCCGAGGCCGTGACCGAGCCCGGCGCCATCCGCCGCCTGCTGGTCGAGCAGGTGACCGGGACCGTGCGCTGGCGCGAGTCGATCGCCACGATGGCCGAGGGCGGCGTCACCGAGTTCTGGGAGATCGGCGCGGGCAAGGCCCTGTCGGGAATGATCAAGCGGATCGCCAAGGACGTGACGGTGCGCAACGTGGGCACTCCTGCCGATGTGGCGGCGCTGAAGGGCTGACCGGCGGACCGGGGCGCCGCCCCGGACCCCGGGGGTATTTGGACAAAGAAGAAGAGGCTTGGGATGTTCGATCTGACGGGAAAGACCGCGCTGGTGACGGGCGCGTCGGGCGGGATCGGCGGCGCGATCGCCGAGGCGCTGCATGGGGCGGGGGCCACGGTGGCGCTGTCCGGGACGCGCGAGGCGCCGCTGCGCGCGCTGGCCGACAGGCTGGGCGAGCGGGCGCATGTCGTGACCGCGAACCTGGGCGATGCGGAATCGGTCCTGGCGCTGCCGAAGGCGGCGGCCGAGGCGATAGGGTCGATCGACATCCTGGTCAATAATGCCGGAATCACGCGCGACAACCTGTTCATGCGCATGTCGGATGACGAATGGGCGCAGGTGTTGGACGTGAACCTGACCAGCACCTTCAAGCTGTCGCGCGCGGTGCTGCGCGGCATGATGAAGGCCCGGTGGGGGCGGATCGTCAACATCACCTCGGTCGTGGGGGCCACGGGCAATCCGGGGCAGGGCAACTATGCCGCCGCCAAGGCGGGCGTGGTCGGCATGTCGAAATCGCTGGCCTACGAGGTCGCCAGCCGCGGGATCACGGTGAACTGCGTGGCGCCCGGCTTTATCGAGACGCCGATGACCGACAAGCTGACCGACGACCAGAAGGGCAAGATCCTGACGCAGATCCCCGCCGGCCGCATGGGCAGCGCCGAGGAGATCGCCGCCGCGGTCCTGTACCTGTCCAGCCCCGAGGCCAGCTATGTCACCGGGGCCACGCTGCACGTCAACGGCGGCATGGCGATGGTCTGACCCGGCGTCCGCGGCCGGGATTGCGCGCACGAAACCGTGCGAAATCGGTTGCATGAGGGTTCATGGGTGCTATATCCCCGCCTTTAGCAGCAGGGGAACCGCCCTGTGCTGAACCGGACCGCGTGTCGGTGCAAAACTTGGGCGGATGCCCGCGAGAATGAGGATATGACATGAGCGATATCGCTGATCGCGTGAAGAAGATCGTGGTCGAGCATCTGGGTGTCGACGAGGACAAGGTGGTCGAATCCGCTTCGTTCATCGACGACCTGGGTGCCGACAGCCTCGACACCGTCGAGCTGGTCATGGCGTTCGAGGAAGAGTTCGGGATCGAGATCCCCGACGATGCCGCCGAAACCATCCAGACCGTCGGCGACGCGGTGACCTTCATCAAGGGCGCGGTCTGATCCACGCTTTTGGCCGCGCCCCGGTGCGGCAGGATTTGCGGCGCCCCCGAAAGGGAGGCGCCGTTTTTCATGGCCGGGTGGCCGATCAGCGGCCCAGCTTGGCGTGCACCTCGTCCAGGTCGACCTCGCCCAGGGGCATCTTGTTGTCCGGATCGTCGAAGTCGTAGCGGAACAGCCGGAAGTCGTCCTTGTAGATCTCCCAGATCAGGTGCCGCGACAGGTCGTCGAAATAGTCGCTGACCTTGTGCGCGCGCTTGGGGCCGTGGCCTTCGGATTCGTTGAACCGGGGCACCTGGTCAAGGTCGATCGCGACCTTGGTGTCGGCGGCGGCCAGCACCTTTGCCATGCCCTCGTTGAACGCCTCGGTGAAGAAGATCTGGTCGTAGCGCCCGCCATTCACGATGAAGGTCGAGATGTGGCCCGACATGGCCGACCAGTGGATGTCGGGCTCCATCGGCTTGCGGAACCGGACGGTGTCGCGCGCGAACAGCAGAAAGCGGCGGAAACTGGCGATCTGGTCGAATTCGAAGCCGTTGTCAGGGCTGCCCACGTCAATGCCGTAACGTTGCACCAGCTGCGGGACCAAGTTGCCGCGATAGCGGCGGCCGTTGCGCTGGATGCCCGCGATCTTGTCGAAGAACGACGACAGCAGCCGGGCATAGGGGTTGCGCACGCAGGTGAAGGTCACGCCCGAACGCGCCCGGACCGCGCGTTCGATCGGATCGTGGCTGTGGTCCTGGGCCCATTTGTGCAGCCCGTCGGTCGAATCGTGGATGTCCCCGTCGAAGAAGCGGCCGTGGTCGGAATGGAACATGATCTGGCCGATCGTCGAGCAGGCGCATTTCGGCACCACCCGATAGATCAGGCTTTCGCTTTCCGTCATCCAGACACCGGGGAAACCCATCGTGACATCCACTTCGCTTGCGATCAGCGGGTCAGAGGCCCTGGCGTCGGGCCGTCCTGCTTGTCCCACCGACAAAAAAGGTTACACATTCAAACCAAAACCCGCAGACATATTCAACGCCTTACGTCAAACTGCACCTATTTGGCCCCGGGGGACCGTCCAGCGCATGGCACGCATCGCCTTCATCCTGCTGATGCACAAGGACCCGCAGGGTGTGATCGATCAGGCGCGGCGTCTGACGGCGACGGGGGATTACGTGTCGATCCATTTCGACAAGCGTGCCCCGCGGGCGATGTTCCAGCAGATCCGCGATGCGCTGGATGACCATCCCCGCGTGACCTTTGCGGCGCGTCGGCGCAGATGCGGATGGGGGGAATGGTCGCTGGTCGCCGCCACCTTGGAGGCTCTGCGCGCGGCCGAGACGGCGTTTCCCCAAGCCACGCATTTCTACATGCTGTCGGGCGACTGCATGCCGATCAAGTCGGCGGAATTCGCGTACAATTATCTGGATGCCGAAGATTGCGACTACATCGAAAGCTTTGACTTCTTCAACAGCGACTGGATCAAGACCGGCCTGCGCAAGGAGCGGCTGATCTATCGCCACTGGTTCAACGAACGCAGCCACAAGGCGTTGTTCTATGCCAGCCTGCAGCTGCAGCAGCGGCTTGGGCTGACGCGGCGGGTGCCCGACGACCTGCAGGTGATGATCGGGTCGCAATGGTGGTGCCTGCGCCGCCAGACGGTCGAGGCGATCCTGGACCTGATCCGCGCGCGCCCCGAGATCGTGCGCTTCTTCAGCACCACCTGGATCCCGGACGAGACATTCTTTCAGACCCTGGTGGCCCATGTCGTGCCGCGCCAGCAGATCCGCACCCGCACGCTGACCTTCCTGATCTTCAGCGATTACGGGATGCCGATCAATTTCCACAACGACCATTACGACCTGCTGCTGCGCCAGGATTACCTGTTCGCCCGCAAGATAAGCCCCGAGGCGCAGGAGCTGCGCGCCCGGCTTGGCGCGCTGTGGCAGGCCACGGGGCAGGACTTCACCATCTCGGCCGAGGGGCGGCGGCTGTTCAGCTTTCTGACCGGTCGCGGGCGCATCGGGCGCCGCTTTGCCCCGCGGTTCTGGGAGACGGACGGCAGTCTGGGCGCCGAACGCGTGGTTCAGATCGTGGTCGCCAAGAAATGGCACGTCGCTAAGCGGCTGACGGCGGCCATCCGCGCCGCCACGGACATTCCTGCGGTCGATTACGTGTTCAACGAACAGGACGCGCACCTGCCGGACATGGGCGGCGTGGCGTCGACCGTGGACAAGCGCGAGCGTCACCGCCGCGCGCTGGTCAAGCTGATGTTCGAGCAGTTCGGCAGCGACCGGCTGGTGTTCTGCGTCGATCCGTCGGCGGTCAGCCTGATCGCCGATTTCGACGCCGACCGGGCGCAGACGCGGGTGCTGTTCGTGGACAGCCGGTTCGACGACGATTACGTCCGCGGCCATATGGGCAGGGTCGGCCTGGTCAGCCCGGACGCCCCGTCCGACATCGTCCACCGCCTGCTGCCCATCGTGCGCAACGACCTGCAGCACGAGGCGGACCGCCTTAGGGAGGCGGGGTTCCGCCATCTGGCGACCATTTCGGAATCCGCGGGGCCCGATCGCAACGCCGCGGCGCTGGCCGCGTTCCTTGGGGTGCCCGAGCCGCAGGCCCGCGCCCTGGCGGAGACGCCGCATCTTTTTGCCGACTGAAGGAAGACATTCATGGCCTATGACGACAGCAACATCTTTGCCCGGATCCTGCGCGGAGAGATCCCCAACGACACCGTGGCCGAGAATGATCACGCCCTGGCGTTCCGCGACATCGCGCCCAAGGCGCCCAGCCATGTCCTGGTGATCCCCAAGGGCCGCTATGTCGCCTTCGACGATTTCGCGGCCAACGCGTCCGAGGCCGAGATCGCGGGCTTCATGCGGCTGTGCGCCCAAGTCTGCGCGCTGGAGGGGGTGGGCCTGGATCAGGGCAACGGGTTCCGCGCCATCACCAATGCCGGCCATGACGGCGTGCAGGAGGTGCCCCATTTCCACCTGCACATCATGGGCGGGTCGATCATGGGGCCGATGATCGGGGCGCGCGGCTGATCTAGTCGCGGGTCAGTTCGACGAAGACGTCCTCCAGGTCGGGCTGTTCGGCGGCGACGTCCAGGATGGGCACGCCCGCGGCGCGCACCGCGTCCAGGATCTGGTCGGCGCGCAGCCGCGACGGAGGATAGGTGATCGCCAGCCGCCCGTCGGGCCGCGTCTCTGGGCGCGCGCCCGCGGGCAGGGGCGGGNGCGGGACCGCGCCGCCCGTGTCCAGCACCAGCGTCTTGCCGTCAGTACGCGACAGCAGGTCCTGGGTCGATTGACGCACCACCACCTGGCCGTGGTTGATGATGGCGATCTCGTCGCACATCTGTTCGGCCTCCTCTAGGTAATGGGTGGTCAGGATGATGGTCATGCCCTGTTCGTTCAGGCGGCGGACATTCTTCCACAGCATCTCGCGCAGGGTGATGTCGACGCCCGCGGTGGGTTCGTCCAGGACCAGGATGTGCGGGCGATGGACCAGCGCCTTGGCCAGCAGCAGCCGCCGCTTCATCCCGCCCGACAGGTTCCTGGCATAGGCGTTGGCCTGGTCGGACAGGCCCACCAGTGCCAGCAGCTCATCGGTCCAGCGTTCGGATTTCGGCACGCCGTAAAGGCCCGCCTGGACCTCCAGGCTGGCGCGGGGGGAAAAGAACGGGTCCATGTTCAGTTCCTGGGGCATGACCCCGATGGCGGCGCGCGACTGGCGCGGGTTCACGTCCTGGTCGAACCCCCAGATCGAAACCTTTCCGGCGGTCTTGTTCACCAGCCCCGCCAGGATGTTGATCATCGTCGACTTGCCCGCGCCGTTGGGGCCCAGAAGGCCGAAGATGCTGCCGGCGCGGATCGTCAGGTCGACGCCCTTGAGCGCGTCCTTGGCCGGGGCGTTGCCTTGGGCGGCATAGGTCTTGCGAAGACCGGTGATCTGGATGGCGTCGGGCATGGGGTGATCCTTGCAGAGCTTGCGAAGGCAGGCGGCGCTGCGCTAATGGGGTTAGACCAGATGATGCACGCCGCCACAAGAAGGCCAGCCATGACGCAGCACGTGACGCCCGAGACCCCCCTGTCGACCGAAACCGGGCCAGAGGCCACGACCCGCCCCGCCCCCGTGACCGAGGTGGTGACCCGCTGGCGCGTCAGCTGCGACGGCGATGATGCAGCTGGCCTGGGCCATCCGCGCGTCTGGCTGGCGATCAGCCCGGACATGGGGTTTGTCGATTGCGGTTATTGCGACAAGCGCTTCGTGATCGACCGCGATCACGCCCACGACGACCACTGACCCGCCTGGGATCGTCCCGACCCGCGTCGGTTTGCCGCCCCCCATCGAGGGGGCCGTCAAACCGGGGCGGCCTTGCCGCCCGGCGCGTCCCCGCGGGTCTTGCCCTTGCCCCGGCAGCGGTCCGAGCAGTAGCGGACATTGTCCCAATCGCGTTCCCATTTCTTGCGCCAGGCGAAGGGCAGGCCGCAGGCCGCGCAGATCTTGGTCGGCAGGTCGGATTTGCGGCGCATCTTGGGCATGACGGTTTCCTGGGGGCATCGCGCTGGAAGATCGGTCCCGGTCGTGGCACAAGGCGGCCCTGACCAGCAAGGATAGGTGATCATGGGCGAGCGTTTCGGCAAGGGCTGTCATCTGCATCTGATCGACGGATCGGCCTTCATCTTCCGCGCCTATCACGCGCTGCCGCCCCTGACGCGCAAGTCGGACGGGCTGCCGGTGGGCGCGGTCGCGGGGTTCTGCAACATGCTGTGGCGCTATGTTCAGACCGATGACGGGCATACCGCGCCGACCCATGCGGCGGTGATTTTCGATCATTCGTCCAAGACCTTCCGCAACGAGATCTATCCCGCCTACAAGGCGCAGCGCCCCGAGCCGCCTGAGGATCTGCGCCCGCAATTCCCGCTGACCCGCGACGCGACGCGGGCCTTCAACATCGCCTGCATCGAGACCGAGGGCTATGAGGCCGACGACATCATCGCGGCCATGGCCTGCGCGGCGCGCAATGCCGGCGGCACGGCCACGATCATCAGCAGCGACAAGGACCTGATGCAGATGATCGGCGATGGCGTCGACATGCTAGACCCGATCAAGAACAAGCTGATCGGTCCCGACGAGGTCTTCGAGAAGTTCGGCGTCGGCCCCGACCGCGTGGTGGACGTGCAGGCGCTGGCGGGCGACGCCGTCGACAACGTGCCGGGCGCGCCGGGCATCGGCATCAAGACCGCGGCCCTCTTGATCCAGGAATACGGCGATCTGGAGACGCTGCTGTCGCGCGCCGAGGAGATCAAGCAGCCCAAGCGCCGCCAGACCCTGATCGAGCATGCAGACCAGATCCGCGTCAGCAAGCGCCTAGTGCAGCTGGATTGCGACACGCCGCTGGACGTGACGCTGGAATCGCTAGAGGTGAAGGCCCCCGATGCCGACCGCCTGCTGGCCTTCCTGTCCGAGATGGAGTTCCGCACGCTGACGAACCGCGTGGCGGAATCCCTGGGCGCCGAGGCCCCGGCCGTGCAGGCGGCCCCCGCCAGCGAGGCGCCCGCGGCCCCCGATCAACCCGCCATCGACACCGGCGGCTATGAGACGGTGACCACGCCCGAGGCGCTGGACGCCTGGATCGCCGCGATCCGCGAGGCGGGGCAGGTCGCCATCGACACGGAAACCACGAGCCTGGACGAGATGCAGGCCGATCTGGTCGGCATCAGCCTGGCGGTCGCGCCGGGGCGGGCGTGTTACATCCCCCTGGGCCATGTCGCGGGGGGCGACGATCTGTTCGGCCAGTCCGCGCGGGTCGAGGGGCAGCTGGACCCCGCCGCCGTCCTGGCCGCGCTGAAGCCGGTGCTGGAGGATGCCGCGATCCTGAAGATCGGGCAGAACCTGAAATACGACTGGAAGATGCTGGCCCGCCACGGGGTCCGGATGGCCCCGATCGCCGACACGATGCTGATGTCCTATGCGCTGAACGCGGGCACGCACAATCACGGCATGGACGAGCTGGCCGAACGCTATCTGGGCCACAAGTGCATCCCCATCAAGGAGCTGATCGGTTCGGGCAAGAGCCAAATCCATTTCGGCCAGGTCGCCATCGACAAGGCCGCGCCCTACGCGGCCGAGGATGCCGACGTGACGCTGCGCCTGTTCCAGCATTTCGCGCCGATGCTGCCGGTGGAGAAGGTCTCGACCGTCTATCACACGCTGGAACGCCCGATGATTCCGGTCCTGGCCCAGATGGAGATGGCGGGCATCCGCATCGACACCGACGTGCTGAAGCGCATGTCGAACGCATTCGCGCAGAAGATGGCCGGGTTGGAGGATGAGATCCACGGGCTGGCGGGGCAGAGCTTCAACATCGGCAGCCCCAAGCAGCTGGGCGAGATCCTGTTCGACAAGATGGGACTGGCGGGCGGCAAGCAGGGCAAGACCGGCGCGTTTTCCACCAGTGCCGACGTGCTGGAGGATCTGGCCGCCGAAGGGCATGACCTGCCCGCGCGGGTGCTGGACTGGCGCCAGATCAGCAAGTTGAAATCGACCTATACCGACGCGCTGCCCACCTATGTGAATACGGAAACGGGGCGGGTCCATACCAGCTATTCGATCACCGGGGCGCAGACGGGGCGGCTGTCCTCGACCGAGCCGAACCTGCAGAACATCCCGATCCGCACGGAGGAAGGCCGCCGCATCCGCCAGGCCTTCATCGCGCCCGAAGGGTTCAGGCTGGTGGCCCTGGACTACAGCCAGATCGAGCTGCGGATCCTGGCGCATGTGGCCGACATCCCGGCGCTGAAGCAGGCCTTCCGCGAGGGGATCGACATTCACGCCATGACCGCCAGCCAGATGTTCGGCGTCCCCGTCGAGGGGATGGACCCGATGATCCGCAGGCGGGCCAAGGCGATCAATTTCGGCGTGATCTACGGCATCTCGGGGTTCGGGCTGTCCAGGAACCTGCGCATCCCGCGGGCCGAGGCGCAGAGCTTCATCGACACCTATTTCGAACGCTTCCCCGAGATCCGCGCCTATATGGACAAGACCGTCGCCGACGCGAAGCAGGACGGTTACGTCACCACGCTGTTCGGACGGCGGATCAACACGCCGGGCATCAACACCTCGGGGCCTGCCGCCGGGGGCGCGCGTCGCGCGGCGATCAACGCGCCGATCCAGGGGGCTGCGGCCGATATCATCCGCCGCGCGATGATCCGCATGCCGGACGCCATCGCCGACCTGCCCGCGCGGATGCTGCTGCAGGTGCATGACGAACTGGTCTTCGAGGTGCGCGAGGATGCGGTGGACGACCTGATCGCCCGCGCCCGGACCATCATGGAGGCCGCGCCCGAACCGTCGGTGTGGCTGTCGGTGCCCCTGGTCGTGGATGCGGGGCAGGGAATGAACTGGGCCGAGGCGCACTGACCCCAAGTGTCGCTCCGGCCGGCGCTTCGTGGCAGGCGAACGATTCGGTTCGCCTGTCGTTGCGCCGCTCACCCCATGGGCCTATCCTAGGATCACCATGCGCGTCCCCGTTCCGACCCAGGTCCAACCGTCAAGCCCCCTGCAAGGCGGTGCGCGCTGCGGCGACTGCCCCATCCGCTATCGCGCCGTCTGTGCGCAATGCGAGGGCGACGAGCTGGCCCTGCTGGAACGGATGAAGTTCTATCGCAGCTTCGAGGCCGGCCAGCCGATCGTCTGGGAAGGCGACCGGATGGATTTCGTGGCCTCGGTCGTCAGCGGGGTGGCGACGCTGACCCGGACGCTGGAGGACGGGCGCGCCCAGATGGTGGGCCTGCTGCTGCCCAGCGATTTCCTGGGCCGGCCGGGGCGCGACACGGCCGCCTACAACGCCACCGCCGCGACGGGGGTGGTGCTGTGCTGTTTCCGGCGCGGGCCGTTCGACCAGCTGATGCAGCGCATCCCGCACCTGGCACACCGCCTGCTGGAGATGACCCTGGACGAGCTGGACGCGGCGCGCGAATGGATGCTGCTTCTGGGCCGCAAGACGGCACGTGAGAAGATCGCCTCGTTCATCGCCATCATCGCGCGGCGGCAGGCGGCCTCGCAGAAGCGCCGCCCGGCGGGCCGCATCGTGCTGGAGCTGCCTTTGACGCGCGAGGCGATGGCCGCCTATCTGGGCCTGACCATCGAGACGGTCAGCCGCCAGATGACCGCCCTGCGCCGCGACGGCATCATCGAGATCGTGGGCAAGCGCGGCGTCACCCTGACCGATTATGCCCGGCTGATCGCCGAATCGGGCGGGACGGGCGACGACGGGGCGACCGCCTGAGGGCGGCGCTTTTCATCGTGTGTTCGCTCTGCTAAGCGGCAGCTTCCCGGTCGCAGCCTACCCGGGTCACAAAAACAAGGGTTCAAACATGCACACTGCACTTGTCTGCTCGGGCGGGCTGGATTCCGTCTCGCTTGCCCATGTCCTTGCGTCCCAGGGGCGCCTGTCGCGCATCGTCAGCTTTGATTACGGCCAGCGCCATCGCAAGGAGCTGGAATTTGCCCGCGCCTGCGCCCTGCGGCTGGGCGTGCCATTCCACCTGGTCGACCTGTCGGGCCTGGGCGCGGCGCTGTCGGGATCGGCGCTGACCGACGATCTGGCCGTGCCCGACGGCCATTACGCCGAAGAGACGATGCGCGTGACGGTGGTTCCCAACCGCAACGCGATCATGCTGACCGTGGCCTTCGGCATCGCTGCCGCCAATGGCGATGCGGCGGTGGCAGCCGCGGTCCACGGGGGCGATCACTTCATCTATCCCGATTGCCGGCCCGGTTTCACGGACGCCTTCGCTGCCATGCAGCGTGCGGCGTTGGAGGGGTATGCCGATGTCGCGCTGGACGTGCCCTTCGTTCACCGCACCAAGGCCGACATCGTGACGGCGGGCGCGGCCGCGGGCACGCCCTTTGCGCAGACCTGGTCCTGCTACAAGGGCGGGGCGCGCCATTGCGGACGCTGCGGCACCTGCGTGGAGCGGCGCGAGGCGTTCCACCTGGCGGACGTTGCCGATCCGACCGAATACGACGATGCCGATTTTTGGCAGGCGGCGGTGGCCGCCCATGCCGTGGGGGGTGCGTGATGTTCCGCATCAGCAAGGAGTTCCATTTCAGCGCGTCGCACCGCCTGGATCATCTGGCGCCCGATCATCAATGCGCGCGGCTGCACGGGCACAACTATATCGTCGTGGTCGAATTGGCGGCGCCCGATCTGAATGCCGACGGCTTCGTGCGCGATTACCACGAACTGGCGCCGCTGAAGGCCTATGTCGACGGGACGTTCGACCACCGGCACCTGAACGACGTGCTGGACGTGCCCTCGACCGCCGAGAACCTTGCGCGGCATTTCTTTGACTGGTGCCGGGCACGCTGGCCCGAGACCAGTGCCGTCAAGGTCAGCGAGACGCCCAAGACCTGGGCCGAGTACCGGCCATGAAACCCCTGCGCATCGCGGAAATCTTTGGCCCCACCATCCAGGGGGAGGGCGCCCTGATCGGACAGCCCACGGTCTTCGTCCGGGCAGGGGGGTGCGATTACCGCTGTTCGTGGTGCGATTCGATGCATGCGGTGGACAGCGCCTTTCGCGACAGTTGGGCCGCGATGCAGATCGCCGAGGTCTGGGCGCAGGTGCGCGCGCTGTCGGGCGGGCGGCCGTTGACGGTGTCCATTTCCGGCGGCAATCCGGCCATCCAGGACTTTGGGCCGCTGATCGCGACGGGCCGGGCCGAGGGCTACGGCTTCGCGCTGGAGACGCAGGGATCGGTGGCGCGCGACTGGTTTGCGGACCTGACGCTGCTGGTGCTGAGCCCCAAGCCGCCCTCCAGCGGCGAGACACCGGACCCGGCGGCCTTCGAGGCCTGTCTGGCGGCGGCGCAGGGCACGCGGACGGTGCTGAAGATCGTCGTCTTCGACGATGCCGATTATGCCTGGGCGCGCGATTGGGCGGGGCGGTATCCGGACCTGGACTTGGTCCTGCAGCCGGGGAACCCGGAGGTGGACCCGGACGTGCCCGTCGCGGCGCAGGATGTCGCGGACCGGCTGCTGTGGCTGGTCGACAAGGTGATGGCGGACGGCTGGTTCCGGCCCCGTCTGCTGCCGCAGCTGCATGTCCTGCTGTGGGGCAACCGGCGCGGCGTCTGAGTGGCGTCCCGCGACGGCGGGGGGACTGGCCGTCCCCCCGCACC